>JBDSAP010000295.1:0-19738 GCA_039922055.1 Ferruginibacter sp. | reverse complement strand
CTGATAGACAAAACGAATTCAGGCGCCCGAAATGCACTTCATAAATTTTCGGAAATGCTGCGGTACCAGTTATACGAAATGAATGATGATAAGATACCTGTTGAAAAAGAGATCCGGTACCTTAATGATTATGTAGACCTGCAAAAGCTGCGCAATGATCCTGGTTATAGTGTTTCGTTTACCTGCGAGCCTTCCGTTTCCGGATTTGTGATTGAACCTTTGCTACTGATACCCTTTGTTGAAAATGCTTTTAAACATATTTCACATTTTAAAGGCCAGCTCAATTACATAAGGATAGCAATGAATTATACCGATGGCGAGTTGTATTTCGAAGTTGAAAATTCCACAGAAGAACCAGCGGCAGCAACTGATTACCGCGGTATTGGCCTGACCAATGTAAAACGAAGACTGGCATTATTATATCCCGTTAAACATCGGTTGGAAATATCAAATAAAAACCAGCAATTCAAAGTAGCGTTAAGGATAAAAATTAAATAATTTGCTGCATGATCATCAATTGTATCATCATCGATGATGAGCCCCTGGCGAGAAAGGGATTGAAAGAATATATTGCGGACGCCGGGTTCCTTCACCTGCTTGGCGAATTTGAAAGTCCATTGGCGGCTACCCAATTAATAAGCGGTGGAGAAGTACAATTAATTTTTCTTGATATACAAATGCCAAAGATCACCGGGCTTGAATTTATCAGGTCCGTGAGGAATTTACCTCCAGTGATTTTTTCGACCGCATATCCCAATTATGCAGTGGAAGGATTTGAATTAAACGCATTGGATTACCTGGTAAAGCCCGTGTCGTTTGAACGTTTTCTGAAAGCTGCACTAAAAGCAAAGGAATACTACGAGCTGAGGGATAAAAACATCGCAACGAAAAACAATGAGGTTGGTTATTTTTTTATTAAAGCAGATAGCAAATTGGTGAAAATATTTTACGATGATATTTTATTTGCGGAAGCACTACAAAACTATGTGACTATTCATACCAAAGAAAAAAAATACATTACTTACCTCACTTTTAAGGCAGTGGAAGATTATTTACCGGCAGATCGTTTTATTAAAGTTCATAAATCCTACATTTTGTCAGCCGCTAAGGTTGATAGTATTGAAGGAAACGACGTGCTTATTGGAGCACATCACATTCCAATAAGCAGGAGCCTGAAGGATGAAGTGATGGAGAAATTATTAAATGGGAAATTTCTCCGGCGTTAATTCATGGTGTAATATTTGTTGCTCAAAAAACGGGATGGCAGGTTTGACCTTTTTTACCACTAGCGTGAATTATTAGTCTTTAATCTTTAATACAAACAAATAACATTATGACAGTTAAAGAAATCGCGGACCGCCTGGTACAACTTTGTGCCCGCGGTCAGTTTGAGACCGCCCAAAAGGAACTTTTCGCAGATGATGCAGTTAGCATTGAGCCTTATGAAACGCCTGAGTTTGCTAAAGAAACGCATGGCCTGCAAGCGATCCTTGAGAAAGGAAAAAAGTTTGAGTCAATGGTTGATACAACACACTCGTTGGAGGTTTCCGAACCACTCATTGTCACTTCAAGCTTTGCCACTACACTCCGAATGAATGTCACAATGAAGGGAAAAGGACAGATGGACATGACAGAGATCTGTCTTTATAAAGTGAAAGACGGCAAAATAATTTCTGAGGAGTTTATAATGTAAACTGTCAGCGGTTTACGCCCAATGGTTTATATATGCTGATAAAAGCTCATCTTATTTTGTCCGATTGCCCAACATTATTTTACATTAAATTAATGTTACCAATCTGCGATCGAGACATATTGGTATTATTTTCCTGACAGTTGCCTAATAAAAAATTGCCGATATGATAATATCCCGTGATCCATTCTCAAACCAGGACCGGAATACTGAAGAAGTATTTCATGATGAAGTTACTAATCGAAAAATACACCGGCATTTATCCGACAAAAACGATATTATATCGGAGGATGATATTCGCAATGTTCGAACAGATTTTTCTGAAACAATTACGCCGGTAGGCTCAGAAGCCAATGATGAATCAATTACTGAACGAGCGGAAGAGGCGGTTCCGAACAAGGATGGTGAGGTGGTAATAGGTAAAAACGAGGATAATTCTGTACTCACACCCTGGAGTTTATTAGGTTCTTAAAGAACTACATACCGGTTTAAAATATTCATCGATTCGCAAAATTCAAGTTGCCTTATTTCTTTCGTTGCGGATCGCCTGAGGCGTATCTTGCTGCGCCCCATATTTCTTTTCCTATAAAATTGGTCTGTTAGGTACAATTGCAAAATCATTAATTTATGTTTTGAAAAGATGAAAGCAATAGTATCTTTATTGCATAACAGACAGCAATGCTAAAAAAGAAAGAACAGGAAAAGTTTCTCCATAAAAGAGGTGATAATATGATGCGCCACCTCCGGGAATTTAAAAAGTTACAGGATCCTGAATCGCTGCACCAGTTAAGAGTAGAAGTAAAGAAGTTGAAAGGTTTTTTTGCATTGGCTGGTCATTGCACAGCAAAGCAAAAATTAACCGCTGAAGCGAAACAGGTGTTTAAGCAAGCCGGGGTAATACGAACCGCTCAGCTTAACCTCGAATTTATTGAGCAATATCATTTACAAAGCAGGCAATTTAAAAGCGAGCAGGAATCAGTGGTACTTATTCAAAGCCGTGAATTTTCATCCGCGGCTACTGCTTATCGAAAGAGCATCCAAAAAAACATCAATGGCATTGCAAAAAAAATAAAACCGATACATGAAAAATGTATAGTTGCGTGGTATAAAAAAAACATCGCCACATTAAAGCAGGTGTTTGAAAAGTTTGATACCAGCGAATTGCACGAAGGTAGAAAAACGATTAAGAACCTGTTGCATGTATACCCCATGTTGGATAAATCTATCACCGCTTCATTGAAGTTGAACATTGGATACCTGGAACAATTACAGGAGGCGGTAGGCAAGTGGCATGACGTTGAAGTTTCATACACGATGCTTATTGATGCGAAGCTGAGGAACAAAAAATTGCTTGAAACATTTAAAAAGGAGATAGCCAAAACGCTCGCAACTATAAAACCAGTTGCTGCAAATTTTTCATCGAGGATAAAGGTAAGGGCCGCAAGAATCCCTAAGAAATAGCAATGGTTTTTATCTGCTCGTTGCTTTAGAAGCCTTTCTGACTTAGAAAGGATGAATAATGAATCGGTAGCAGCGACGATGTACGGACGGCGTTCTATACATATTCGCATAAAAAAAGGTTTTGGTGCGAACCAAAACCTTTTATATAGTTTCTCTTGTCCCTTCGTTGGCATTAACCACATCAGGTTCAACGGGTATAATTCTCAGATTTAATTGTTAACCACCCCTATGAGAAACTTTGATTAAAATATTCCAAACAGCATGCCATTTTTCTTTGATACCCCTATTAGTTTTCCACAATTTTTTATTTTTTTACAATGCAGGTAAAGCCGATGGATTTTTCCTACAATATCAAGGGAGATCATTGATTTGCAATAAAAGTTTTGGGCTGAATGTGTTATTAGTCTTTCAGTTCCAACTGCGACTTGTAGCGGGCAATGGTGTTATTAGCTTCTATCAATTTTACTTTAAGGGCGTGCAATGCCGGTTCTCCGGCTTGTAGCAACTTTTCAGTGTATTCATTGCTTTTTTGAAGCAGTAATATATCCTCATCCATCACCTTGTTCAGTTCCTCTGCCTGCTTTAATTTTTTTGTAAGTTCAAATTCCGTGGCTTCTTTTATTTGGTGTAAATGTGCGATCTCTTTCTGCAATGTTTCCTTCATTAGTCGTTCGCTTTCAAGATAACCCTCGGTTCCTTTTTGAACTCTTTTAAGTTTAAAAATAGAAATGGTGCGAATGACCCAGGCTATTAAAAAACCCGCAATAAAAGTAATACCTGCAATGATATATGTTTGTGTCACTATAGTAAAATTTACGGTTCTGAAATTTGTTCCACTAACCGGTGTACGCTCACACACTGCCTTCCTTCATCGAATTTATTTGCTAAAATATATACCACATCAGTCGGGTTAAAAAAGCCGTTAACAGTTTGTCACAAGTTATTTTAGCCTGCTTTCTTATTGCAAGGCTAATATTCTTTTTTCACGAAATAGTGGTAGAGCCCCGGTAATCCTAATTCAAAATTACCGCAAAAATAGATAAACAGACAGCCATTTGCAGTAAATGGCCCGTAATAAAATAATGAGAGGATCAATCAACACAGGTATTTGGCCGAACGAAGACGATTTTTTATTCCATCTGAGCTGCTGTAAAACCGTAAAATAATTCGGATGAAAAGCATAGGGTACGGATACAGCCAAGTATAACTGGCTCAAATTTTTATTTAAGGGAATTGTGGTTGGTGGTAATTAATAAAGTCTGTACCGATAACAATGTTTAATATTTTTGCTTCCGCTATTGCATGATAAACTTTACGTTGCCCCTGATCGCTACGTCATCGCTTAACATGGATGCGGGTGCTGATGCGGCAATGCCGAAATCTGTTCGTTTGATTGTACCGGTAACTTTAAATCCTGCTACTGTTTTCTTGTCCATTGGGTTTTCCATTGTATTTGCAATCACATCCAGTGTAACTGGTTTGGTTATACCATGCAACGAAAGGTCCCCTGCAACTTTGTATTGTTTATCGCCTGTCTTTTTAAACGAAGTGCTTTTAAAAACAACATCAGGGAAAGTAGCCACGTTAAAAAAATCGGCTTTCCTCAGGTGTTCGTCACGCATATCGTTGTCGGTGTCAATGGTAGCGGCATCAGCAACAAACGTTACAGTGGCGTCTGAAAAATCTGCATTAGGTGCAGTGATAGTAGCTTCCTTTATTTTAAATGTTCCTTCAATATCTGCGACCAATAAATGCGTGATGGAAAAACCAAGATTGGAATGAGCTGCATCAAATGTCCAGGCAGGGTAAGGAACAGACTTAAAGGAAAATAAAGTGATCAAAAGAACCGAAACGATGACCGTGAATTTTTTCATGATAAAATGTTTAGTTGTCGAAATTAAATTTTCATAAGTGAAACAGTTAGTGATAATAGTTTTATTGTGCCAGCACATTGATCTCGTCTGGTAGTACGTCTGCTTCAAACCCATGCTCGTCCAGCATGCTTACAATACCGTCAGGCACTATTGTTCCGCTGATGGCTTTTATGCGAAGAATATTGTCACAATCATGTAGATCAAAATTAGCCTTATAACCCACAAAAGTTTTATGGATCAGGCTGAGCAACCTTTCAGCATCCTGCAATGTTGTTACGTTTGTTTTAAACACTTCTACCATAAACTTATATTTTGTTTCAACTGCTTTTAAAGTATCGCCTATGCACGTTGGTAGCAAAGCAACACCACGCCGTTGCTAAATGTTGTTGTGTCCAACAATTTAAGCTCCGGCCTTTCCATTGAATTTATCAATGGCTTCATCCCGTTTCCTAACACCACCGGAGCGATGGAGATACGGTATTCATCTATTAAATTCATTTGTATAAAACTTGATACAATGCCCACGCCACCCCATATTATCATGTCCTTACCTGCTTGTTGTTTCAGTTGCAATATCTCCTGCTCAATGTCTCCTGTCACCAATCTTGTATTTTCCCAATCAACTGATGATAACGTTTTTGAGAAGACAATTTTCTGGTAGCTATTCATCATGTGTGCAAATTCAACATCTCCTTTTTTTCTGCCGGGTTCTTTAAATGCAAGGGGCCAATAATTTGCCATTGCCTCGTAAGTAACCCGTCCTAATAAAATAGTATCTGTTCTGCTGAGTTGCTGAAAAACGTATTCTCCCATCTCGTTGTTCCAGCTTTGCATGTGCCAGTCCAACTCTCCGCCCGGCCCCGCCATAAAGCCGTCTAATGTGGTGTTGATCGATAGTATTACTTTCCTCATGTTGCTATGTTCGAGTATAGCAGGCGGATTGACTCATGCAAATTATTTCAACTTATTTCCTTGTCCATTCAATAAAATGATATTTATGACGGGGGTTGTTCGTAAGTATAATTCACCATCCATTGAACTCCAAACTTGTCGTTGAACATTCCAAAGTAAGCACCCCAGAAAGCTTTCGCCAACGGCATTGTTATCTGCCCACCTGCTGACAACCCATCGAACAATTTGGTTGCTTCTTCTTCACTTTCCGTGTTGATACAAACACTGTAATTGTTACCCGCAACAAACGAAGAAGCTGAATCAGAATCAGGTACATCACTTGCCATTAATACTGTTCCCTGGCCGATGGGCAAAGCAACATGCAAAACTTTTCCGGGGTTGCTGTCTAAAGCGGGTTCTGTTGATGGCATATCGCTGTAGTGCTGTAGCGTAATAAACTCGCCGCCAAATACTGATTTGTAAAAGTTGAATGCTTCTCCGGCATTGCCATTAAAATTTAAATAAGGATTTACTGCTGCCATGACTGATGATTTAGATTATAAAAATTATTGTTGAATTATTTCAAGCATATTTTGGTTTGAATACTGCGGTGACGAATTTACCCAGGCGGCTGTTGGCAGGTATAATCAGGGCTGACCTATAGACAACTGCATCCCCAAACTTCAAACTCTATTTTCTGTACGGCTCACAAATTCGCACCAATACCATACCAGACTATTTACAGTAAAGGATAACAGGATAAATTTTGATTGTTTTTTTTGCTGCAATTAAAAGTTACTCAAGCGTTCGCATTTACTTTGTTGCCCAAAGCTTCCTTTGTACAAGAGGGCGATGCAAGGATGCCGCCATAGAAAACAAAAGCCCGGACAAAACATTCCTTAATCACGCACTTTCACGTTAACGCATCAACGATGATCAGGGCTGGTTTTTATCATAATTCAACATCCACCTGATACCAAATTTATCTGTAAAGCATCCAAACATTGCTCCCCAAAACTGGTCCTTCAGAGGATCCAATATTTTGCCACCTTCTGAGAGGACTTTAAAAAATTTATTGATCTCCTCTTCGGTGCTGCAATTCAGTGAAAGGGCAATATTGGTTCCCTTAGTAAATCCCTCCGGGCCTTGCATATCGGAGCCCATCAGCAGCAGGGGACCCTTTGTTAAAGTCGCATGCATCACATGATGTTTCATTGCAGCAGGGCATTGAGCTTCCATGGGCGAACCTTCTACTGTTTGAAGGCTCAATTCACCTCCCAGGCAGTCCTTATAAAATGTCATCGCCTCACGGCAGTTGCCATCAAAATTCAGGTAGGCATTAATTTGCGTCATGATAAGAATTTTATTTTTATAAATCGGATCTCTTTGTTACACAAATCTACTTTCTCCATATTGAAATATCAGGTGTAATTCCGGCAATATAAGGGGTTGATTACGACATTAAATTTATCTATCTTTATTTTATGAAACATGTATCAATTCTTGTTCCGCTTGGGCATACCAGTGTCACGAATATCGAAGGCACTCACCAGATCTTTAATGAAGTAAATAGTTTTAGAACCGCGGCCGGAAAAGAGCCGCTGTTCAATATCCAGTTGGTGGGCCTTTCACCGGCGACAAGCCAGCGAAATGGTTTGTTTACCATTGCCCCGGATGTATTGATTGGCGAGGTAAAGAAGACCGATCTCATCATCATACCGGCAATGTTTGGTGAGCTAAATCAAGTGATGGAAATGAATGCCGCATTGTTGCCCTGGATCGTTGAACAATATCGTTTAGGCGCTGACGTGGCAAGCTTTTGTATAGGGTCATTTTTTCTTGCAGCCACTGGCCTGATGAAAGGAAAACAATGTGCTACGCATTGGAGATTTGCGAATGAGTTCCGGCAAATGTTCCCGGAAGTGAACCTGGTAAATGATAAAATAATGACGGAGGAGGATGGGCTCTATACCAGTGGCGGCGCTTATTCGTACCTCAACCTGGTGGTGTACCTTGTTGAAAAATATGCAGGTCGTGATATTGCGATCCTTATTTCCAAAGCATTTATGATTGACATAGATCGTGTGAGCCAATCGCCTTTTATTATGTTCCAGGGACAAAAAGCGCATGAAGACGAATCGATAAAAAAAGCGCAGGAGTTTATAGAAAATAATTTTGAAGATAAGATAACTGTTGACCAACTCGCGGGCATGTTGGCCCTTGGTCGCCGGAGCCTTGAACGCAGATTTAAAAAAGCAACCTGCAACACAGTAACCGAATATATACAACGTGTGAAAATTGAAGCCGCTAAAAAAGGTTTTGAAACTAGCAGGAAAAATATAAACGAAGTGATGTACACGGTGGGTTATGCAGATACAAAAGCGTTCAGAACCATCTTCAGAAAAATTACCGGTTTATCGCCAATAGAGTACCGGAACAAATATAATAAGGAAGCTATGGCGATATAAAAACATTAATCAAGCAGCAGAACAGGATTTAAAAGATTAGCAGGATGATCAGGATATTAGATCAGAACAGGATTTAAAAAGATTAGCAGGATGACCAGGATTAAATGCAAGACATTAAATCAGAACAGGATTTAAAAGATTAGCAGGATGATCAGGATTAAATGCAAGACATTAAATCAGAACAGGATTTGAAAGATTAGCAGGATGACCAGGATTAAATGCATGCAACAGTAAAAATAAAAAGCAGAAATTCCAATCCCCGTAACACCTCTATCAAAGGCTAATAGGTAATCCAAACTCTCGCAAACAAATAGATTGAAAAGCAACTTAAAAAAAGAATGCTATTCATCCATCCTGCAAATCCTTTTACTAAAGAATAAAAAAGCAGGGTGTTGACGTGGCGGGGGCCGGAACAAACGGGCGGAGCCCATCGTTTGTTCTTGACTTTTTTTGCGGTACGTCCCGACCAGGCTTGCAGCGTAGAAATCGGGATACTTTTTTTTGTCAAGAAAAAAAAGAAAAGAACTTTGAATATGAATGATGATTTGATTTTCGAATACCGCCCAATGCAAAAATTATCCACAACATCAATCAATTAACGGCGAGTCCTGCTTCGAACGGCCTTTGTATTCGAAAAGCTTTTGGGCAGAGACTCGCCTGGGAATAAGATTGTCAGTCGTACTTATGAGCTATAACAAATCAGACATCAGACATCCTACATCAGACATCCTCACACATTACATCATACATCACACATCTAATCATATTTCATCGCATCGTACCCCAGCAGCCTGCGCCACAAACCTACCTGGCCAATGCAGTATGATTCCCTATCGATCAGGAAGGTGATTGAATCAAAAAGCTTCATATCAACTCCGGGCATTCCAAAAGGATCTGGGCCATTGAGTTTGTCTTCATCTAAATTATCAAGCGCATTCTTTAAAACAGTGCTGATGTTTTCCCAATCTTTTTTATATTCAGACAACGACGGGTAGGTGGCATTATCCTGTATCCCGCTGTTATTTTTAAAAAGCTCACCTGTTGTTTGTTGCTCATTAATACCCAGCGCTTTTGCGAGATCAAACCGGGCATTAACAAGGCTGCCGGCCAGCCATGCTACATGGTTTGCTTTCGTGTCCAAACGTTTGCTGGCATCTTCATTCGTAATATCGACAATTACATTATAGAACAATTTTGTATGAAAATCATACAGATTTATGAGCACCTGAAGAGAGGTTTTTTTGGCTGTTATTTGTTGCATTGTTATTTGTTTTAGTGATTAAATAGATTGAATTAAAAAAATTAAATCCGAATACAAAACTACTTTCATTGAAGACACTAAACATGTGCGAATCCGGCAAAAGGAGGGTTGATTGCGACATGGTATGCTAAAAGTTTACACCTTTTAAAAAGGTGTAAACTTTTGTGAGCTCTTCACGTCTGCGTGTGCCCGCTAATTCGAGCTGCCAAAAAAACGGGTTAATTCAGCACGAAATATTTGATACCATTGATGAACAAAAGGGAGTTGCCCGTTTTCATTGCGCCGCGGTATTCACGCCGGTCGAGCGACGAGTAATAAGTGTAGGAAGTATGATCGATGCTTTTTATTTTTCCTTTATACGCTTTATCTTCAAAAGAGGAATAGTAGGTGAGCGAAGTGGGACCAAGATTTTTTAATTTTCCTTTGTAAGCTTCGTTGTCCATAGAGGTGTACCAGTTAAAGGAAGACTGCCCGATTGTTTTGATGTATCCCCTGATTGCGGCGTCATCATAATTTGCATAGTAATCTATCGTATTAGCGCCAATGCTTTTTATCTTTCCCTTCAGCAGGTCATTTTCGTAAGATGCATAATAGGTAAAAGCCGTTCTGCCAATGTATTTCACCTTTCCCCTGTATGCCTCATTATCAGTAGCGCCATAGTATTCCACTTTGCCAACATATTTCTCGAGCCTGCCGGAATAATTTTCTCCATAGCCTAAGTAATCATCTACTCCCCAATTAATGACATTGCCATCTTTTGAAATATTGAGTATTACTTTATCATCGAGATCGAAGCTGATCATTTCCACATTACTGTTATTAGTCAACGTTATTTTAGCGAGCCTTTGAGCAAAGGCAGGAACCATTATCAGTGAAATAAATGTTGCTAATAAAAACGATCTTTTCATGCAGGTTGATTTGTGGCCGGGTTCAAATGATTTTAAATATATCGGCTCTATTTTTACTCTATTAAGTTAGAGCAATTATAAAACGAAATTTTTTAAAGTATATTTCTTATGGCACGGGCTTCGCTATTTTACCTTTATGATCCTGGTGTATTTAGCTACCAGGTCAGGCGCTTTGCGAACTGCATCGGCCGGACTTTCACAGGTGATCTCCAACGAGTAAAAGCCAGGCGTAACCGCAATAAAAGAAAAGTTTTTATCCCATTGCTTTTTTGGCGTGTTTGCTCTCGTTATTTTTTTTAGTGTTCCCCACACAGCCGCCGTGTCTTTATTGCCATTTCTAAACTCGGTAACATAAGCCGGCGTGATATTTATCTTCTCGCCTTTTTTTATATATAAAGTATCGTTGCTGATAAGATCCCGATCTGCGGCTAATAAATTATCGATCCAGTACCCGCCTTTTACGGTGTGCATGAGCGCATAGAATAGTGAATCACTAAAATGATTCTCAGGGTATGCTTTGTCATTCCTGTATACCAGGATGCCTACCCTTTCCAGTTCTTCATCTACGGTAGGTTTGCTGGTAAATATCTTTTCTTCATTCGCTGCTATCATCATCCCTTTTATTACGCAACCCAGTTCATTGGCATTGTTAAACAGTTCGATCTTTATAATATGATTGCCTTTGGGAAGTGTGAGATTGAAAAAATTTCCTGCATAATAGGAGGCATTGTAACTGTAATTAAAAGTGGCCGGGATAGAGACAAAACTTGACAACTCCGGCCTGATCTCCTTGATAAAGCGGTTGACATCAGGATTGGGGTGGTTCAGCGGTATCCTGGTACTGTCGATGTATATATAGGCCATGTTATCATAGAGCATTCTTATGAATACCTTCAGCTTTGCGGGAGCAACCGTGGTAAACTCTTTTACAAACACAATGGGCAACCTCGAAACTGTATTAACCACCTTCCTTTTTTCCGGTAAGAGCATCCAATCACAATCTTTAAAATAAGAACTATCGCCAACAAAGCGATCCATCTCCCAGGAAGGAAATGGCTTTGAATAGTATGGCTGAAGAGGATATTCCATATCCTTTATTTTGGGTCCGGTTATAATTTTCCAGTCATCTTTTTCTTTAAGGGAATTTAACAGGAAGGTTGCGCTACAATCTTTACAATTATTATAGTTGATGGTAATAGAATCAATTACCTGGGTAGCAGCAGGCGTCTGCGCTTTAATGAAAAAGCCGGCACAAACTGAAATTATTACCAGGAAGAGCGACAACCTTTGTGAGCGCATTACTTGTTATTGAATTAGGAAAATACAACTTTATAGATGAATGTGTGTTTGTTGGCAATGGTATTTCAGTTAAAGTAGCGCTATTTCTTTTCTGATAAGGACCGATGTTTTTAAACCATCTTTGATATCTTTTGATGAATGTGCAAAAGGAATTTCATTAAGCATAGTTATTTTTATAATTTGTCTCCTGTTAGATAAGTAAACTGTTTTTGCTTTTGCCAATAAATAAAGAGCTCTTTCCGGGCTCTTTTCTATTTTGCATGTTGTTAGGTTTTTCGCCACATGCTGAAGAAATATTTTCAAACAATAACAAAAAGTACAGAATCCCGTAAATTTAAGGATGCAACAAACCATCGATCAGTTAGAGCAGATTGTACAAGAGTATGCTCCCCGTTTACAGGAAATAACAGAAGAAGAATTTATTGCGAGGCGGGCACCGGGAAAGTGGACAAAGAAAGAATTAGTTGGTCACCTGGTAGATTCAGCGCAAAACAATATTCGCCGCTTTGTGGTTGGCCAGTATGAACAACATCCCTTCATAAAATACGACCAGGATAAATGGGTAGCAGCAGCCAATTACCAACAATATAATACCGCCGATCTCCTGGCATTTTGGATCTTAATAAACAAACATATTTGTGTGTTGCTTAGGAATATGCCTTCGGGCGCCGAACAAAGAGAATGCATGACCGATCAACTGCACAGCATTGCCTGGTTGGCACAGGATTATATTAGACATTTGCTGCACCACCTTCACCAGGTATTAATGATGGAGCCTATTGCATATCCATAGGCGTTTTGTTGATCATGGTCGTAGTTCAATTGATCTCCAAATTTAACCGCCCACTATTATTTGAATACAATATCACAAGGAAAATTGATCGCATAACCATGGGTATGAAGAAAGTTTTATATCGCATTGCTCATTGGGAAACCTGGCATTACCTGGCAAAATATATTCCTTTATTTCCTGCGTGGCTTTGGTATTGTATTCGGTCGGGATCTATGTGGTTTTTTACTCCTTCTAATCCCACTTTAACGTTCGGCGGATTTGAAGGTGAAAGTAAAAAAGAAATGTACGATCAGTTGCCGCCCGGTAGTTTTCCAACCACTATTTACGTTCAACCATCGCTTTCATTTAATGATGCAAACCAGTTGCGAATGATTGCGGGATTTAGTTATCCTTTTGCAGTAAAGCCAGACATAGGCATGATGGGATTTATGTTTCGTATGATCCGCAACGAAGACCAGTTCAGGCATTATCATTCTGTAATGCCGGTTGAATACATCCTACAGGAACTAATTACTTATCCATTGGAAGTAAGTGTATTTTATTATCGTTTTCCTAACCAGCAAAAAGGCACAATCACCGGCTTTTTAAAAAAAGAATTCCTGGAGGTAACGGGTGACGGCCATTCTACTTTACTGGAGTTAATGCTGAATTATCCACGGGTACAATTCAGGCTGGATGAAATGAGATCAAAGCATATTAACAGGCTGCAGGAAGTATTGCCGGAAGGTGAGATATTCTGCCTCTCGCCTGCGCTGAATCTTAGTCGCGGTGGCAGGTTGGTAAGTCTTGCCGATGAAAAAGATGATAGGCTCTTGAAGATTTTTGATGATCTTAGCCTGTACACTAAAAAATTTTATTACGGCCGGTACGATGTAAAATGTAAATCAATGGAAGACCTGAAACAGGGTAAGAATTTTTCCATACTGGAATACAATGGCAGCGGTGCGGAGCCGCATCATATTTATGGAAATGGCAACAATTTATTACAGGCATACCGCATTGTATTGCATCACTGGAAAGTATTATACCAAATATCGAAACAGAACAATAAAGCAGGCATAGCTTATTGGAAATACAAGGAAGGATTATTATTTCTGCGAGCCGCAAAAAAGCATTTTAAAATGTTGAAGCAGTTAGACGCAGCAACTGAATTGGATTGAGTGTTGTTCTCATAATTATAGTGGCACGCTTTTTAATAATTATACTGCGCAGGGATAAATTAGTGACCTGGTATTTTTGTTCGTCATTGATAAAATGTTGAAGAGTGCCAATGAAGCTTCATTGAAAAACTTTTGATAGGCTCAAAAAAATTGTTCATTACTTATCTCTTGTTTAATATAATTGGCTGGTACACCTAAACAAAAACGAATGCAGGCCATCATTGATTTATATGCAAACTGGATAAAGGATAAGCGCTTCCCTTGCGTGGCGGCAAAAGCTGCAGTTGCGAGAGAGCAGATCCAGTACCTGGTTGCCGATAACATGGCATGTCCTAAAGATGATGTCGCCATCCTCGATTTTTTATACAATTTTATTGACTTATACAGGGCCGCTAAAATTTTTTATCACAGTGCTGTGGTGATATTTAAAGGACCCGTAAATAACAGCGAGGAAGGATTCGACAGTTTGCTATGGCAACGACTTCAAGCCCTGTCCGATATGGATGCGATTAACTTTGGGTATGATAAGCGGGTAAGTTCCTCCCCGTCATCACCCAATTTTAGTCTTAGTTTTAAAGAAGAAGCTATGTATGTCATCGGCCTTCATCCATTGAGTAACCGGCTTGCCCGGCAGTTTACCTATCCTGTTTTGGTATTTAATCCACATGCGCAATTTGAAGCCTTGCGAAAAACTTTAAAATACGAGGCGATGAAAAAGTTGGTGCGCAAACGTGATGTCGCCTATTCAGGATCTGTAAATCCGATGTTGGAAGATTTTGGAAAACATTCCGAAGCGTTTCAATACAGTGGCCGTAACTACGATGGCGACTGGCAATGTCCTTTAAAAATAAACCATACAATAGATGAACATCATTCCGCCACGTAGTGGTGTCGCTTTTATCTTAAAAAAAGGTGAACGACTTAAAGTGACAGACATAGAGGGACAGCAGGTATCGGATTTTATTTGCTATAGCTTAAAGGACAATGCAGAATATCTTTCCTCGGGCCGCACCCTCGACTATGCAGAAACCATCTATCTCACCACCGGGCATCTGTTTTACAGCAACCGAAGCAATATCATGTTTCATATAGTAGAAGACACTGTTGGCAGGCACGACTTTTTGTTGGCGCCTTGTAGCGCTGAAATGTTTAGGATCACTTATGGAGATACGGAACCCCACCGGGGTTGTTTCGGCAATTTATGCGAAGCATTAAAAGAGTATGGGATTGCACCCGATAATATACCGGTGTGCTTTAATATTTTTATGAATGTGCCGATAGATGCTGTTACTGGCAAACTGTCTGTATTGCCGCCGCTTAGCAGGCCCGGTGATTATGTCATAATTGAAGCCGATATGGATCTTATCGTTGGTATGACTGCATGTTCGGCAGGATTGTCCAACAACTTTACCTTCAAACCTATTGGTTATCAAGTGCAATAGATTTAAATATTGTTAAAAATGGTTTTATGAACAAGTTAAGCCGGTTTTTTGCGTTAATAAGGAGCCGCAAACACAATTACAATTCTATGCATACAACGCCACCTTTATCACTAAAGTCTTTCCTTGTTTTTATAGCCTTCTCGGCTTGTATTATTTCCTGTAAAAAAGATAATCCTGCTGTTGAAACTACTCCACCAGCGCCAACTCCTATTACTCCGCAGCCAGCAACGGGTGATCTTTTAAAAGACTCTGCCCTTTTTTATTCAAAGGATATTTATTTATGGAACACCCAAATACCGGCTTCCTTTGATGCCCGCTCTTACAGTGATCCCGACAAGATCATGCAGGCCATTCGCCAGTATAGCATTGAGCCGGGTTTTAGCCAGCCTGTTGACCGGTATAGTTTTGCCATTAAAAAAACCGAATGGGATGAAATGAGCGCTGGTCTTAATTGGGTAAGTACCATTAATTCGGAAGATGGTGATTTCGGCCTAACTGTTTTCTTTAGGGTAGAAGGGGATCTGCGGGTGAGATTAGTAGAACCTGCATCTGCCGCAGGTAAGGCAGGTATCCACAGGGGATGGCGCATCACTGCCATCAATGGGAATACCAATATGTCTACAAGCAATTCAGATTTTATAGTGGATAATATTTACAGCGCTGCAAGTGCATCCGTTACCTTTCAAAAGCCGGATGGCAGTTCGGTTAACATCACCCTGGATCGTACTCATTATAAAGAGAAGCCGGTGTACCTCGATACGGTTTACACCATCAATAACAAAAAGATCGGCTACCTCGTATTCAATTCTTTCCTGGGCACTCAGAGTGAAATTTTGAGCGATTTCAGCCGGGTGTTCAGCCGTTTTGCTGCTGCCGGTATTTCAGACCTGGTGGTAGATCTTCGTTATAATGGTGGCGGCTATGTTTCAATACAGGAAAAGCTTGCGGATTATTTAGTGAGTTCATCTGCCAATGGAAGCCTTATGATGAAACAGGTGTATAACAGCAACAACACTGGTAACAATGAGACTACCAATTTTAAGAAGGAAGGATCAATAAATCTTCCCAAAATTTATTTTATTGTGGGCAAGGCGACAGCTTCGGCAAGCGAATTGCTTATAAATAATTTGAAACCGTATATGGATGTTAGGCTGGTGGGCGGTACCACTTATGGTAAGCCAGTGGGCTTTTTCCCGATACCGGTAGGAGATTGGTATATTTTCCCGGTTTCGTTTCGTACCACCAACAAAAATGGCGATGGCAACTATTTTGGTGGTATAACGGTGAATAGCCAGGTCGCAGATGGCCTCGATAGAGATTGGGGCGATATAAAGGAAACCAGTCTTGCAAGCGCTATAAAAAATATTATAAGTGGCTCCTTTAGACCCACCGCGGAAACACCATACATCGAGCCAGTGGCTATAGAGGCTGGAAACAGGAAACTGGAAGAACCTTTTTTGAAAATGACAATTGGCGAGAAAAAAGCTTTCTAAATATTTTTCCTCATAACCCATGTAAAAAATGTCCCCTTACTTGAGGGGACATTATTTTTAGTAGCCCCTGTCCCCTGAAGGGAACTTAGGACGATTCAGTACTATAGCCTAATATATTCTTCTAATTTTGTTGGTTATTTTTTTGTCCCAGGCATTTGATTTTTCAATTTAGCATTCTTGCGTCGCACACTTGTACAGTTGAAGCTTTGGGCAGCAAATAAAATCGCTACCCTAAACCAATTTCAAATTCGTGGAATTCGTGTAATTTGTTTTCACTTCGTGTATAAGAAATGTAATAAACATAAATTACCATCAAATTCGATGATATGAAAAAAACGTTGGGTGGCGTTTACCTGCTTTTTATTTTGATTGGTACCAACCTTGCACAAACGACGAAAAATATTAAGCGTTCCGGCAATCCAATTTTCAAAGGCTGGTATGCAGACCCGGAAGCAGCCCTTTTTGATAACAAATACTGGGTATATCCTACCTATTCTGCCCCTTACGATGAGCAGGTATTATTCGATGCATTTTCTTCCCCCGATCTTGTAAACTGGACAAAGCATCCTCGGATATTAGATACTGCTAATGTAAAATGGGCAAAGCGGGCAGTCTGGGCGCCGGCTATTGTAAAAAAGGGAAAAAAGTATTTTCTTTTCTTTGGCGCCAACGATATACAAAGCAATAAAGAATATGGAGGTATTGGCGTGGCTGTGTCTGACAAGCCCGGCGGCCCGTTTAAAGATTACTTAGGCAAGCCACTCATCAGTCAATTTTACAACGGCGCTCAGCCTATTGACCAATTCGTATTTCACGACAAGGATGGAAAATACTATATTATTTATGGTGGATGGCAGCACTGTAATATTGCCCGCCTCAAAGATGATTTCACAGGCATTCAACCTTTTGAAGATGGATCTTTATTCAGGGAAATAACGCCGGCTAATTACGTGGAAGGTCCCATCATGTTCATTAAAAATAACAAGTATTATTTCATGTGGTCCGAGGGTGGTTGGACAGGGCCTAATTATTCAGTGGCTTATGCTATTGCCGATTCGCCATTTGGACCGTTTGAAAGGGTAGGCAAAATACTGCAACAGGATTCAACCATTGCAACAGGGGCTGGTCACCACTCTGTCATCTATAACAAACACAGCAATGGGTGGTATATTGTGTACCATCGAAGACCACTTGGGGAGACCGACGCCAATCACCGGGTTACCTGTATTGAGCCCTTATATTTTGATGAGAATGGTTTGATAAAGCAGGTAAAGATCAGTTTTGAAGGAGTGCAGGCTCAACCGTTAAAATAAATCCTTACTTATAAATCTGATAAAAATACTAATGTTGCTGTAGGTGATATTAAAGTAATTCCTTAGGTTAATATCATTCAATTTTGCGCAGGTGCTCACGTGTTCATCATCTATGCTAACCGCTAAAAAAAATAAACTGTCTCGTGTATGTATTCAGTTAAAAGAACAAACAAATTTCCTTCAACTCTTTTTCTTACCAAAACATCTTTTATGAAAAAATGGATCGTCTTTACTATGGTTATGAGTTCAATGGTTGGCAGTCAATTGCTGGCGCAAATAAATGCCGGCCTTTACAGGTTTCCGGATGTATCCGCTTCTCAAATTGTCTTCACTTATGCAAATGATATCTGGATCGTGGCCAAAGAAGGCGGGCTTGCAACCAAGCTAAGTTCACCGCCTGGGGTAGAGAGCTTTCCAAAATTTTCGCCCGACGGAAAAACGCTTGCTTTTACCGGCAACTACGATGGCAACCAGGACGTATATACAATCCCTGTGGAAGGCGGTATCCCCACCCGTTTGACAGCTCATGGCTATACAGACAGGGTGGTTGATTGGACGCCGGATGGCAAGCGGGTACTCTTTGCATCTGGCCGGGAGGCCGGGCGTGAACGGTATAACCAGTTCTTTACTATTTCGTCTTCAGGCGGACCAGCAGAAAAGCTTCCGCTTGCTTATGCAGAGTTTGGTTCCTATTCGCCTGATGGAAAACAAATGGCGGTAACATTTATCTCGCAGGTTTTTCGCAACTGGAAACGCTATCGTGGTGGCTGGAACGCTGATATTCATATTTATAATTTCACCACCAATAAATCTGAAAAGATCACCACTACTGATGCATCCGATGAACTCCCGATGTGGTACAATAACAGCATTTATTTTCTATCGGATCGTGGTGCGGAACTACGTATGAACCTTTGGAAATACGACATCGCTTCCAAGGCTTTTACACAGCTAACTAATTTTAAAAACTATGATGCACATTTTCCTTCGATGGGTCCTGCCGATATTGTTTTTGAAGCTGAAGGGAAATTGTACCGTTATGAATTGAGCTCTCAGCAATTGAAAGAAGTAAAGGTGACCATGGTCACAGACAAAACAGCTTTGAAGCCCACCGTTCAATCGGCTGAAAAATTTATACAACATACAACGATCAGTCCTGATGGAAACAGGGTGATCATGGAAGGACGTGGAGAGCTTTTTTCTGTGCCTGCTGAAAATGGTTTTGTAAAAGACCTGAGCCGCACCAGCGCCTGGGCCGAGCGAGCCCCAGCCTGGTCGCCTGATGGAAACACTGTTGCGTACTGGAGTGACCAGTCGGGTGAATACGAACTGTGGCTGATGGAACCGGCAAAAGAAAATTCTGCACGTAAGGTTACGAGTTATGGTCCGGGTTTCAGGTATAATTTGACCTGGTCGCCAGACAATAAGAAGCTTGCATTTATTGACAAGGCGATGTCGATAAAAGTGTATGACATCGCAACAGATAAAACAACCGATATAGATAAAGGACTAAGATTGTCGCATGGCGGATTGGAAGGATTTAATTGCAACTGGTCGCCCGACAGTCGCTGGCTTACTTATAGCCGGGATAAGGAAAATTACCACAACAGTGTTTTTTTGTATGATTACCAAAACAAAAAACTCACACAGGTTACCAGCGGCTTTTATGATTGCTCCAACCCGGT
>JBDSAP010000294.1:0-2597 GCA_039922055.1 Ferruginibacter sp. | reverse complement strand
ATGAATTTATAGTTGATCTGCGACCATTTAAAACAAGTGCCGGTATAGAAGCGGAAGACGTGGCCAAGCGATTGATGGATTATGGTTTTCATGCTCCTACCCTTTCTTTCCCTGTTGCGGGTACGTTAATGATTGAGCCGACAGAGAGTGAGGATAAGGAGGAGCTTGATCGTTTTTGTGATGCGATGATCAGCATTTACAAAGAGATAAAAGCAATAGAAGCAGGCACTGCGGATAAAAAAGATAATGTTTTGAAAAATGCTCCACATACGCAATTAGTGATTTGTGCAGATGAGTGGGCAAAGCCTTACACCCGCCAGCAGGCAGCATTTCCTTTGCCATATATCAGCGAAAATAAATTTTGGCCGAGCGTTAGCAGGGTTAATAATACTTATGGCGATCGCAACCTGATCTGCACCTGTGAGCCAATTGAAAGCTATATGGAGCCGGCGATTTCGTGAGGTGAATGGGCAATGGTGAATTGTGAATAGGAATCAGTGTCTTTACTTTAGAAATTTCACGCAAACAAAGAAAAGGAGCAAAGGCGCAAAGCACATTTTCTTCCTTTGCGGCTTTTACCTTGTATTACTTTGCGGCTTTGCGTGAAAGTGCATTGGGGCTTAAGTCAACGACTCAATTGCTGAATCCCCTATTTTTGTTGCCGTATTTATTAAATGCTAATCAATGAAGCTGTCGACTTTCCTTTCACACCAATGGCTGAGTTTTTGGCGTAGCCGCAATGCCAACAAAAGCCTGGTTCTTCAAATTGTAATTGGTATCTTTTACTTGCTTATCTTTTTGGAGATCGCTGCTATCGGTATTTTCTTGCCATTGATAATTAAAGAATCATTGCCTGGGCAGAATCCGATTGTTGTATTTACTTCTTATATCATTTATTATTTTTTGTTGGGGTTGTTAATGCGCTTCCAGATGCAGGAGTTGCCATCACTTAGCATACAGCCATATCTAACCCAAAATATTCAACGCAAAATGATGCTGCGGTTTTTGAATGTGCGTTCATTAGTCCATGTTATTAATTTTCTGCCCTTATTCGTTTTTATTCCTTTCACCATTGCGGACATCGCTCCCGTTTACGGAAGTATTGCCGCGCTTTGTTTTTTAATAGCCATGTTCGCCCTCGTGATCAATAATCATTTCCTGAACATGTTTATTAAGCGAAAGACAAATAATAATAGCTGGTGGCTTTTAATTATTCTTGTTTCTATCGCATTCTTAAAAGGAATTGATTATCTCAATATATTACCCTTAGGAAAATTATCTACTTACATCTTCACACTGCTGTTGAAATACCCGGTGTTGTGTATTGTGCCTGTTGTAATTGCAACCTTTACCTTTTTATTGAACAACCGTTATTTAAGAAGTCATTTATATATTGAAGAATTAGTGAGTGAACGCAAATTGAGAGCTGCACAGAACTATGCATTTCTCAATAAGCTTGGAAACGTTGGCGATATGATAGCACTTGACCTAAAGCTGATATTCCGAAATAAACGCCCAAGGTCCCTGGTAATCTTGTCTGCGGTTTTCCTGTTTTATGGTTTTATATTTTATCCGAAATACCTTGATACGAATAATGACAGTATGCTCTTCCTTTTTGCATTGCTCATCACTGGTCTTTTTATTTCCAACTATGGCCAATTTCTTTTCGCATGGCAAAGCAGCCACTTTGATGGTATGATGACTTATAACACCAATATGAAGCAATACATCAAGGCAAAATTCTCGTTGTTTCTTACAGTGTGTACTTTACAATTCTTGTTGGCAAGTTTTTATGGCTTTATGAGCTGGCGCATTATACCAATTCAACTTGCTGCCTTTCTTTATAGCGTCGGTGTAAATTCATTTGTCACAATTTATGCAGCTACCTTCCATTATAAACATCTTGATCTTAGCAAGTCGGCAAGTATGAATTTCCAGGGTATTGGCGCTATCCAGTGGCTTCAATCAATCTTAATATCATTTGGTCCTGCGCTGATATTTTTTCTTTTGGATAAATTTTTTGGATTCTGGACCGCTATTATCGCTATCTGTTCCTTAGGTTTGGCAGGGTTAGTTTTATATGAACAAATAATCAGTTGGCTTGCCACACAGTTTAGCCTCAGAAAACATAAAATTTTAGAAGGGTTCCGCGATAGGTAAATAGTCAGATATAATCAACATCATACAATTACAATTCATGATCACAGTTAACAATTTAAAAAAATCATATAAAGGGGTCGATGCCGTTGATATCGATCACCTGGAAATTAATTCTGGTGAAGTGATCGGGCTGGTTGGTAATAATGGCGCTGGTAAGACAACCTTTTTCCGCCTGTTACTGGATCTTATCAGGAGCAATGAAGGCGAAGTATTATCAAAAGGAAAATCTGTGACTGCTACGGAAGATTGGAAAAGTTATACCGCCGCATACATTGATGAAGGCTTCCTGATCGACTATTTAACACCGGAGGAATACTTTTATTTTGTTGGTAAACTGCACCAGAAGTCCAAACCCGATGTTGATGATTTCCTTCAATCTTATACATCCTTCTTTGATGATGCCATCCTTGGTAAAGGAAAGTATATCAGGGATTTTT
>JBDSAP010000293.1:0-18965 GCA_039922055.1 Ferruginibacter sp. | reverse complement strand
GATGGAGGTTGGTGACAAATTGAGTATCGAAATTTCTATATATACAAAGACATTATTCAACCTTCAAAAACATCGAACAGACATCTTAAACAACCACTATCACTGGGTGCCTGCTATGCAGGGAGATGAATAAATTTTCTCTTTTGGTCCGTATTAGCATTGGTTCGGTCAGACGTAATTCTGTTGAGTATTGGTTCTTATCTTCATCATCAGTAATTTTATTGGACTTCAGTTCCGGACACACAATTATAAAATGCCAGTCTTGCGGCAACGGCAAGCCTCAAACATTAGCAACAATACGCCATGAAAGAATCAGTACTATATACCAGTTTATTACTTGTTCTTTTTTATAGTGATTGCTTTTCACAACAGCCAGAAAAGGCACTGGAGAAATATATTGCCAGGGGAGACACTGCATATAAATGGCAAGCTGCGAATGTAGTAACAAATGAACAGGGCAGGTTCTATGAAGTGACGCTCCTTTCTCAAACCTGGCATAAGATTAACTGGACACACAGGTTAATGATTTATTTTCCAAAGAATGCATTATATCCAAATACTTTAGTGCTTGTGTTAAGACATATTTACAACAGAAATGCAGGTCTTGCTAGTCTCAAATTCATCAGCGATTCCACGGGCACTCCTTCCGCTTTCCTATATGATATTCCGAACCAACCGCTTTTCAACGGAAAAGAAGAAGATGATTTACAGGCATACACTTTTTCCAGGTATATACACACAGGAGATGAAAGCTGGCCGATTTTGTTTCCGATGGTAAAAAGTGTTACCAGGGCTATGGATGCAATTCAGGACTTAGCGGTAAAGGAAGAAAAATCAACAGTAAGTAAATTCATAATTGCGGGGCACTCAAAAAGAGGACATACTGCATGGCTAGCGGCTGCCGTGGATAGCCGGATTAAAGGCATTATTCCAATGGCTATTGATGTATTGAATGCCCCTATGCAATTGCCGCATCACCTAAAAGCTTTTGGTAAGTTTAGTACACCTTCCGAAGAAGCTACCCAATTTTTAGCAGAATTAAAGAAGCCGCTTGGAAACAGTTTGATTCAAATGATAGACCCCTATTCTTATAAAGAGCGTTTGACATTACCAAAGCTAATTGTATCCGCTACCAATGATGAATACTTTCCTTCGGATGCTTTAAATCTATATTGGGATGGATTAAAGGGAACAAAATCCATTTTATATTTGTCGAACGCCAGCCATGTTCGTGCAGATAGTGACCCAAGAATTAATCCAACTGCTTTTGCTTTTGTAAGAGCTATAGCTAATGGGGGAGCGTTACCTCAGTTTAGCTGGAAATGGAAACGTTCAAAACAAAGACTTAAGTTGATTATTGATACCGATACTACCGCTACAAGAGCGGTGTTGTGGCAGGCAAGTTCACAAAGCAAAGACTTTAGAGGGAGCCAATGGAGCGCTTCACCTATTAAACAAATAAATAAAGGTTACACAATACAGTTTGAAATTGCTGTGAAAGACTTAACAGATGTCAATAGACTGTTTTATGGAGAAATAGAGTTTGAGCAGAATGGTCATACGTTTTTGCTTTCCACTCAAATTTATCGCTATTCAAGTAAATAAGTTACTGCTGCTAACAGTTGCATTTAAAAAGAATGGCGCGGGCTCAGTAATCATTTTACTTATGGATTCAGTAGCAGCTTCAGTCCGGGACAGTACTATCATTGTTCGGCATTTGTACATATATTCATCCATAGTTTTTCAATTGGGCTAACGTTGTGGGGAAGGATGCGAAAATTTTTGTACTATAGCGGATTATAACATCAATCATCGCGTTGAACGTCATGCAAACAGACACTATTTATGATGGGAGAAGTAAAAGATGAAATACAAAATGCTATACAAAAATTACGACTTGATAGAAGCGACATTCAGCTATTAGATAACTATACCGGAGAAAAAATATTCAATGAGTGCATTAAGCATTTCCTAAAATCGGGAGACAAACGTTGGTGGTGGGAGGACTTTAAATTTCCCTCATCTTCAGTAGCTGATTTAGACAATCCTTTCAAGTACATAGATAAAATAATTCCATTAAATGAGGGAAATGTGTGGCTAATAGTCGAAGATGACGATGATCTATTTTATCCAGTCTTTGATTGCAATCCAAATGTTATAAAAGGAATTATCGAAGAATGTTTTGGTTTTGAGTATTACATAATCGACAAAAGGAAAGAATGGTTATTGTGCGAAAATCATCACAACAGACTGATAGCTATTGGCGAAAAATTGAAGCAATCGAATTTGAATTGGCAGCCTGACTAAAATATGAACCCACAACATCGGTTTCGAAAAAGTTTAGCGGGACATTGTAACTTCAGCGACAGTATATCAGCTTTGGTTTTAAGCCTAACTCGTTATAAAAACCTTTCGTTTATTTCATCATCATATTTCTTTTCGGCATTGCCGTTGGTCAGACTAATTTCAAATTACAAACTTCGCAAAGCCGGAACATTGTGCTTCCCCTAACATTTAGTTCAAAAACTTCTAACATGATTTGCAGAATAGGCTTCCTAATAATTTTGATGCATGCTTTTTTTCATCTTCCATTGCGCAAACAAACAAGAGTAACAGTTTAAGAAAAACTATTATCTGCCTAACGTATGATGACAGGTTGCGGACCCAACTTCAACTGTAATTCCTCAATTTGACTCGGCAGGTTTAAAGGCTACTTTTTTCTTAACTCTATTCAAAGGGCTAATAAGCTATAATATCTTTTTGACCAGGGTCGATCTTTTTAAAAGGGTTAGCCAGGAAATTTTTGATAATAGCATTTCCAACAGCGCCGCCCAATACCATGTGGGAACGATTGATATATAACAACCGGTGGCTGTTGGGCATATAGTGATGGATCATATCGATATACAATGGTCTGCATGCCGGGTCAATTTCACCATCAGCCAGCAGCACAGGTTTGGTTGAATAAAAGGGCTGCTTTGTTTGTTTATTTACAGGTGGGGTCTGCCAGCAATCACACATCTCCTTGTACACATCATTGATGTGATAACCTTTCATATAAGGATAAGGCCCGTAGAGCTGGTGCATAATAGCTTCATCATGATAAGCAGCCTGGTCTGCACAATAAACGGATATCCTCATTCCTGAAGGACCATTACCCTGATTTAAAATTTGATCCAGCACTTCTTTGATGTATGGCTGGTGATTACCCCGGATCAACTGGGTGATGAGATATGGAATATCCTTGATCCTTGATTGATCATAAAAAGCATTTACTACTATATTCAGCAGGTCGCTTCTTTTATATTGGATATTTAATGTACCAGTTGAGTCTATATAGGGAAAATAAAAATCTTTGTTTTCTATCGACGAAAAGTAATGCTGAAACTTCTCCTTTAAATTTCCATACAATTCCTTGTTTGCAGAATCGTTGTCACAGTGATTAAACAGTGTGCTCAGTGCTTCATTAAAATTAGCGGGTTCATCTTCATCGATCGGGATAAAAGTTGGAAGTGGAGAGTCTAGTATTAATGACCTGATGCGTGAAGAATCCTTTTGTAAAACAGCCAGCATAAGGCCGCCGCTATAGGAGCCGCCGAGGAGATTAACGGAATCAATTTTCAAAACGCTTAGCAGATCATGTATGTCCGAAACTGTTTCATCCGTATTATACCCGGCAAGGTCGATTCCCTTTTTTATAAGAGCTTTTTTATAGCGCTTAACACCTTCAATTACCATACTGTCCTTGTTTAGGTTTTTCCTGTATGATTCACTGATAGCGATACTAAGTTCATCGCTCCAAAGGTTGGGGATAGCATACTGGGTTCCACGTTGTTCAAATGCGATGCAGTCCCTATCGTTGATTATGCCGCGATTGCCCACACCCGTTATCCAGCCTAGTGAGCTGCCACCAGGACCTCCTGCTGTAAAAAGAAGTGGATCTGGTCTTTTATTCGCGTTGTTGCTTTTGGCAATAATGAACGGAAGCTTAACAGTTTTTCCATTTGCCTTTTTCCTGTTTTCCGGTACTACCAGGTAGCCACATTGGTTGGTATAATTTGTATCCACTTTTACAGGACAATCACAGGGTTCAATCCTTGGCACATAGGTTTGTGTCTTTTGGGAATAAGAAACCTGTACAAAACAGGTAGCAGTGATAAACAGAGCCGGGAATAATTTCATGCTGATTCTTTTTGACAAAACTAACAGGCTGTCCGGAAAGAGCGCAGGTAAAAAAAGGACAATTTTTTAGCGGTTATGGACAGCCATTCGTTCACCTGTAAACTTTATTATTTCTTTGTAAAAATGACTCATATCATGGTAGCCAAAACCAGAAGGATCAAATCCTTTTTTGTCAGAAACGTAGGCCGTTAATGCAGTCCGCGATCTGAGTATGGAAAGATAGTGCTTAGGCGTAGTGCCAATCACTTTGTTGAAATACCTGTTGATGGTTTTTGAAGTAATGAACAAACGTTCGGAAAGTTCGTCCACGTTGTATTGCATACTGCCCGCTTCGTAGGTAGCAATTGTTTTGCTTACCAGTTCGGTATAATTCCCGCGAGGCTTTTTGGTGTTGATTTGAGAAAGAAAGAAATCTTCCAATAATTTTTTTCTTTCTTCAAAACTGGCTGCGTTTTTAATACGCAGAATAAAAGAAGCAGGAAGCACACGGCGCAAAAGAACCGGTTTGCCTGTCATGTTCGATTGATCGATCCCTAAAACAGTTTCCAGCCCACCTGGGTAAAACTTAATGGTAAATAAATGATCTGAAGGTTGATTATGCCTTTCCGCAATCGTATCTCTCGTAACAAGAATATCTTTTTCGGAAGGAATAAAATACCGTTTATTTCCCAGTGCGAGGTAATAGGGACTACCAAGATTGATCCAGAATGTGGGCGTCCAGCTCGGAAACATTTTAACAGAAAAACGGTCATTACCGGTAAAAACATGCGTTGCATCTGGAGACGATTCTGAAAAAAATTCAATGTAGTCTGCAAGTTCTTCACAGGGAGGACTGAATAAATATATCTTCCGGATATCATCGAAAATCTCCACCATAATAGTTGAATTCAGTTAATGTGCAAAGATGATGTCGATTAATAAAATTTAAATTAACACTCGAAAGAATTTTAGACGTTGACGTTAGTAGTATTAGGGGTAAACAACTCCCAGTGCCCCTCAGAGACGACTTCAACACTGCCGTCGGTCACTTTAATAGCAGTGTGATCGTCAATCGCATAGGACGGCACTGGTATCGTGGCAGCCAACTTCTCCAGACTGGCCAGGGAGTTCTCCGGAAACCACTCATGATCAAGGTGCGGATGCAGTGCAAAATTAACCAGTCCCAGCGATTTATCGGTTTTGGCTGGCAGCGTATGGTTGCCGTAAGTGGTTCCAAAGCGGGTCATTATCATACTCCCCGCACTCAAACCGACATAGACCACTTTATGCAGGAGCGATGGCAATAGGTCTGCCAATCCGGACTGTTGCATCCAGTAACATAGATACTGGCAGTCGCCACCTCCAACCAGCAAAGCGTCAGTCTCCTGTAGCATGGGAACCCAAAGCTGTTGTTTGATGCTGGGCAGTGCCGTGAGCTCCAGTACTCCCAACGACTTCCAACCCAATTCGCAAAAGGGGTCACCTAATGATCCGCAAATCACTTTTTTTGCTATGTTAGCACCATCGGGTATGGCGTATATGGCGGTGGGGACGAAAAGAGCACTTGCCTCGGCAATTGGTTTGCCAAGGAGTTCAACCAGCGCATTGTGAATGCTCTTGTTACTGATGCCGGCGGAAGTGAGAAGAAGCTTCATAATTTCTTTATTTGGCTATACCGTTGCCCTGCCTGATAAGCCTGTTTATTAAGTTGTCAATAGCAAAAACTAATTCAAAGGTTAAAATCAAATTATAAATCTCAACATTTTAAAACAACACCCGGCTATCCATTTTTTTTGACAATGATCCCGTGAAATAAGTTGTTGTCTGCATCGCATCAGCAAGTATTATAAAATCAATCTTTTTTTATACCTCAATAATTTTAGGAATACTAAAATAAAAAGTACTTCCTTTTTGTAGTTCTGATTCAAGCCATATTTTTCCACCATGCAATTCAACTATTTTTTTGCAATGTGCCAGCCCTATGCCAGTACCCGTATATTCTGTTGGTGAATGCAATTTTTGAAATATAATAAAAATGCGGTCGTAGTAAATTTTATCAATTCCAATTCCGTTGTCTGCTATTGCGAAAATCCACTCGTTATTGCCGTTTTGCGCTGTAATGTTGATAGTAGGTTGAACACCTGTTTTCTTGAATTTTAGGGCATTGCTGATAAGGTTTTGAAAAAGATACCTTAAGTCGTAGTAGCCATTTATCTCCGGCAATTTTCCAAAATTAATTTTTGCGGCGCTCTCTTTAATAGAGAAACTCAAATCATTCAGTACATCCTGTAATATTTTATTGCAATCTATTTTCGAGATGTTTTTATTATTTCCTATATGGGAGTAATCCAGGATATCTCTTATAAGTATTTGCATGCGGTTTGTTGCCCGGGTAACAGTATCCAGGTATTGATCAGCCTCTTCACCAAATTTCCCTTTGTATTCCTCCTGGAATAATCCAACATAGTTGGTAATGGTTCTTAACGGCTCCTGTAAATCATGGGAGGCAATATAGGCAAACTGTCCAAGCTCTTTGTTAGAAGCGATCAATTGCTCTGTCATCTGGTTAATGGCAGTTGCCACCTGGCCAATTTCATCTTTAGAAAATACGGTTGCCCGTTCTCCTAAATCGCCTCTGGCAATTTTTTTAGATACCCTCGTAATTTCATTTAAACCCTTTGCAATTCCCCGGCTTACAGAAATGGTAAGAACAAGACCGGTTATTTCCACTGTAAGCGCAACAAGGAACAATAATTTCAGTACAAGATTTTCCAGCCAACGCGAGCCTTCTCCTAATGTATATGAAAACTCATCCTCCACGGCAGTGAGGCGCTGGTTGAGAGGGTCTATGGCTTGAATGGCCTTGTCTATTTTTTCTTTAGATGGTGTAGATGATGTTATTTCAGTGTGCAGGGTTTCACCGATAGGTATTAATTGGGCTATAAGAGAATCTCCTTTTGTCCAGGCCGCGATAGCTTTATTAATGTAATGAATTTTATGAAATCTTCTCACCAGTTTTATCATTCCATCAATATCATCGGGATGAATACGACCTTTTATAAAGCCCTGGCGTGCAACTTCCATGTCGGGATTTTCTTTTAATAATTCAAGCCTTGTAACATGATCTCCCAAAGGCACTTCCATATATTTTTGAAAAGCTTTATAGTCCTCCTCGTTATGAGTGCTATAGTATTTTTGCAATTGGTAGTTTGCATCTTTTTGCGCCTTGCTCCATAGTCCTTCTGCGCCTACAAAAGCTCTTACTGATGAAAGTGTATGAATCGAAAACCAAAGAACGAATAACTCTACAACAATCAATATAGCCATAGCTCCAACGATAAAGTAAAGTTTTTTCGTAATGGAGATGTCTTTTAATCGTTGCCAGTTTTTTTTCATAAGGTTACATTATTGTGGAATGATATTTTGCAGGGATGCAGATAAATCTTTCCCCGCCCATAGTCACAATGATCGTCAGGTAGTTTCAAAGAAGGCTTTCCAAAATATCAATAGCTGGAATGATCGTGCCGGAAATAACTGTAAGGTATAATTTTTTTAGATTACGAAATCTTACACTTAATAAGATACTTTTATTAGATTTACCAGGCAACTGTTCAGGACTATAGGTTTATCCCATTTTCAATTACCAGGGCTAAAACGTTCAGGCAAGCTATCTAAATTTAATATTAACGATATCACGAAAATCATTCAAGATCCGGAAGTACTTTTTATTTCACCATATCCAATCTAAACCAATGCACAAAAAAGCAAACTGTATCATGCTTATTGATGACAACAACGATGATAATTTTTATCATGAAAGAATCATCCGGAAAAATGATAGCGCTGATACGGTGATAACAAAACAATCAGGCATAGAAGCGCTTGAATACTTAAAAAAAAGAAATCAGCAGGAAACTGCTCATCCTGATTTAATCTTCCTCGACATCAATATGCCGGGGATGAATGGATGGGAATTTCTTGCAGAATACAATAAACTGGATAAAGAGTTTCAAAGTAAAATTGTTATAGTAATGCTTACCACATCTGAAAACCCTGATGACAGGGCAAAAGCTAAAGCATTTAATCTTCTGTCAGATTTTAAAACAAAACCACTAACAAAAGAAATGCTCAACGAAATTATTGAAGAATATTTTTAATGAGCAAAAGCGGAAAATACGCTAAGTGTAATTGCTTTCCGAATCGTGTACATTCTCTAACCCTGTTCGTATCCCGCGATCCATTTATATAACCAGCGTTATTTTAGTATATCTTTCAACTCAAGTTCCCAGTCGGGTCTCTGCGGTGGGTTGGTGTTGCAGCATGACCCGATGTTAAGTGTTTTACCTCTTTCTGTATACGTAATGGTTAACGTGACTAGGTGAGGCGAATGCTTCTTACTTGCGGCGGGTACAACGGCCAGGCTCGAGTCCTTTTGCAGAGACTCGCCTAAGAACCGAAAATATTTCAGCGCTTCTTCACAACCAAACCAACGAGGCAGGGAAGGGGACTAAGCCTATTGCTTGTTGTCTGAATCAAGGATTAAAAAATTACACGGATTGAGAACCTAACTTATCGATTAAAATATAAAATGAAATGAATTCTGTGAAATCTATAAATCTGTGAAAATCCGTGATTCAGACAAGCTTTGATATTATCAAAGCGCATGTCAAACAGTATTTATCTTTAGTTTCGGGGATGATAAATTACTCTTTGATACGCTGTCAATACGTTCCGCAACGCTAACAATTTCGCTATCTAATTAAACCAATCCGCATCATGAAGCAAGCTTTTTTTTTGCCCTTAATTTTTGCAGCTGTATTATTATCCTGTAACAACGGAAACACTTCAAATCTACTTTCGACAAACAACCTAAGAAGTTATTTCGTCACCATAAATTCCGATTCAGGATATAAATTAAGCACCCCGAAAGGAGCAATTATAAATATTTTGCCTAATAGTTTCGATGTTCCTGCCGAAACAAAAATTAGAATAGAAATTAAGGAGGCATATTCAATACAGGATATTTTATTAGCTGGCCTATCTACTGAAAGCAATGGCAAACCATTGAAAAGCGCAGGAATGATTTACTTCGGGGCCACCGTGAATAATAAGAACATTAAATTTTTAAAAGCCGCACAGGCAACAATACCTTCAAAGACTTTTAACAACACCATGCAGGTGTATAAAGGACAAGTGAAAAGTGATTCGACAATTAATTGGATAAATCCTCAAGCGGTTGATACTTCTCCTGCTGTAAAAAACTTGCTGGATGGTAAAGCATTATTTACCGCAAACTGTGCAAATTGCCATAAACCTGCCGAAAACTTTACTGGTCCGCCCCTGGCAGGAGCCAGAAAAAGAGCGCCAAATCCTGAATGGGCATACCGGTTCGTGAATAATGTAAATAAAATGATAGAATATGACCAGTACGCTCGCTACCTAAGTTATAAATATGGTAGTAGAATGACGCAATTCAATTTGAAAAAGTTGGATATTAAAGCCATTTTAGATTATTGTGACAACCAGGCATTGGCTTTTCCCAACAAAAACTTAGATTCAAACTTATTTAAAAAAATTCTCGTTGAACCTGTTTGTGGCTATGACACACTGTATTATCCCAAAGAAAAGAATAACATCGAAATAGTTCCATTTAAAGAAAATATTTCAGATACGACTCTGAATTCAAGTGCAGGTTCTTTCGACGGCACTGTTCCAGTAAATGAGACCAATGATGAAGACGAATTTGCTAAGAAAGGATATAAGCAAGTAATACCCGAGGAAGGCATGTATCAATTTAATATAGTTGAATCGGGTTGGTATAACGTAGATGTTTTATTCAACGAACAAGATGCCACCAGAGTTAAGTTGCTTACTAAGGTTCAATCGAAAGGAAATGTACCCATGACTGTATATTTATGCATTCCCAAAAGAAAAATTTTGATGTGTGCAGATAAACACAACAATGATATTTACTTATTTCATTATTCTGATGCAGATGGATATCTTTCCTTAGTATTGAATGATGATGCTATCGTTTTTGTAACATCTTCTATTAAGGATAAGATATATTATGGTATTACAAAATTTAAAGTGACAAAAGAACAGACCATTTTAATTGATATTGAAGAATCAACTAAAGAAAAAATACTTAAGGCTTTTAGGGACAATAATTTGGAAGGAATTAAACTTGATATAGACAAAAGGGAAATGGAAATCTATGATAAACCATGTAACGGCTATCCACAATCAGATACGCAACCAATAGATACCTCAAAAAAATAATACGAAGAAAACGTTAAACGCAACAATGGTGGCTGTTGCATAACAATAGAGTAGGAGCGCAGCTTCCCAACATTTACAATTTAAACAACACTGGCAATCTTCCATAATATCCGTACTATTGCAACCATTTAATTATCATTGGTTGTTGCAATAACCGAATTAGAAAATCAAAACAACATGCAAATTAACGAGTACCACATTGCACAGATTAATGTGGGCAAAATTTTAGGTCCCATTGACAGTCCTGTTATGTCGGAGTTTGTTGCCAATCTCGATCGGATAAATGCTTTGGCAGAACAAAGCAATGGTTTTATTTGGAGGTTTAAGGATGAGACCAATAGTGCAACCAACATGAAATTTTTTGAGGATGATCTTATGATACTAAACATGTCTGTGTGGGAAAACGTGGATGCTTTATATCAATACACCTATCAATCGATGCATGCGGAAATACTCAAAAGACGCAAAGAATGGTTTGAAAAATTGACCGATATATTTATGGCGCTATGGTATGTTCCTGCCGGTATTATACCAACTCCCGCGGACGCATTGGAACGATTGGAGCATCTGAAAAAGTTTGGTAACAGCCCTTATTCGTTTAGTTTTAAGAAACGCTTTACTGCTGAAGAATATAAAAACTTTGTGCTGGTTTAGCATTGGCTATTGTTCCTTCGCTCAGTGAACCCTGTCATGCTGTTTACGTTATTGCTTAGGTTTTGTTTTGAGAGCAATTGGAATTACATCTGTCAACTCAAGTGATTTCACCATTTCTTTTACAGTAGCCTTGTATTTTAAAAAGTGTGGTGTTTTAATATGCGATTTATACGCGGCTTCATTTGCATAAATTTCAAAAACCGTTACACGAGTAGGGTGGTCCTTATCATAAACAGAATATATGGTCAACACGCCGGGTTCATTATTAACTGCCGCTTCCGCATGTTCTTTTAATGCAGACTTGTAGCTTTCCAGTTGGTTGGAATCGATCACAATTTTACCAATCCGAATATATGGGCTTTTGTCCTGGGAAAAGGCAGTGTCGCTCAATAGAAAAGTTTGCATACAAAAGAGCAATAAAAATTGAAATAGTTTAAGACCGTACTTGTTTTTAATTTCTTTCATAGCTATTTTAATGTGAGGTTTAATTCATCTTATATCGTCGCTCACCATTTACATATCTGTTGCGAAGTTCTTAAAAGTATTTGGTGAAATCCAGGTTAAAATAAAATGAGACTGATATAATTCTCATGATAAAGTTTTATCTCATCAAGTGTGTATTAATTTGTCTTTTTGTAATGGGCAACGACCGGATATATTTTCCGGTGGCATTGAAAACCGCATTGGCAATGGCTGGCGCAATACCAACCATGGAAATTTCACCCAAACCTTTTGAACCGATCGGATAGGACACCACGTAATCTATTTTAATGGTGCCCGTGGTTCTTAAAATACGAAGGTTGTATACAAGCAGCAGGCACCTTCAAGCTTTTTGTAAGTGCTGTATCGGTACCGGGACCTAACACTTATTTTCTTTGCTATCTTGCTGTTTTAAAAAAAATAAGTATGGCTTCATCATCTGTTAAATCACTTTTTGTAAAAGAGTTTACTTATAAAGTAACCGGCAGTCTTTGGATTGATTGTAACGGTGAACGTTTCTTTGGGCCCGGCCGTGTTGAACTGCTGGAAAGAATTGAAGAAACAGGATCTATCAATAAAGCAGCAAAGCTAATGGGGATGTCATATAAAAAGGCCTGGGAAATGATCAGTGCTTTAAACAACCAGGCAACAAAGCCATTTGTTGTGACACAAACCGGGGGGCAAAAGGGTGGAGGCTCAGTAATAACAGCCGAAGCGAAAGAGCTTCTATACTATCACAGACAGTTACGGCAACGTTTTCAGGATTTTCTTAAAAAGGAGACAGCCCGCCTTATCTTTTAATAAATTTTACTGGCCTTTATTATAACTGTATCAATTTTAAAGCAAAGCGTTATATCTTTAGGAAAATAACGAATAGATCAGTATGCGATATATCCTGCTAACCGCATTTTTGGGAACAATCAGTACGATTGTTATTGCCCAGCATACAGAACTTATAAACGACACGCTGCCAAAAGTGAGTGTCTTACAGGATGTGGTAGTTTCTGCTTCCCGCATAGCGGAAAAACAACTTACTGCACCGGTGAGTGTTTCCAAGCTAACGGGTTTGCAAATACTACAGTCTGCGTCGCCATCTTTTTTTGATGCCATTGGCAACATGAAAGGCGTGCAAATAATAGTACCCGGCATGGGTTTTAAAGTTTTAAATACCCGTGGATTTTCTAATACTACCAATGTAAGATTTGTACAGTTGATAGATAATATCGACAATCAGTCGCCACATATTGGCGCCCCAATTGCAAATGCGTTGTCTCCCGGCGACCTCGATATAGACCATGTTGAAATTGTGCAGGGGGCCGCATCAGCACTGTATGGCATGAATGCTATAAATGGATTAGCAAATTTTACAACCAAAGATCCTTTTACTTCACAAGGTTTCAGTATTCGGCAGCAGGTAGGAATAAACCATGTAAATGATCCTAACAATGTTTCATTAAAAATATATAACGAAACAAATATTCGCTGGGCTAAAGCAATTGCCAACAAATGGGCATTCAAAATAAATGCTGGATTTAACAGCGGTTATGATTGGGTTGCAGATAACCGAACTGATTTAAATGCAACAGCGAATACCACTACTAATTTGACAGGTGTAAATAACCCTGGTTATGATGGTGTGAATGACTATGGCAACGAATCGTCCAACCGTAAAACGATTGCGCTTGGAGGTAAAAATTATGTAGTGGCACGAACCGGTTATTTAGAAAGTGAAGTAACAGATTACAATTTACAAAACTGGAAAGGCGATCTTTCATTGTACTATAAACCTAATAGCAAGACCGTTGTATCCTACACCTATAGAATGGCTTTTTTAAATAGTGTATACCAGCGGGCAAACCGCTTTCGCCTCGAAAATTATTTATTGCAGCAACACATCCTTCGGTTTAAAAGTTCATTGGTACAAGCTAATGCATACATAAATACAGAAAACACCGGCAACTCTTACAATCTAAGATCAATGGCGGAAAATATTGACATTAGTTTTAAAAGCACCAACCAATGGTATACTGACTATGGTAATGCATTTAATAATTCGGTGGCTTCGGGTAGTGATGTATCAACCGCTCACCATAGCGCACGTAATACTGCTGACAATGGGAGGTTGCAACCTGGTACCGGCGCTTACGATAGAAAATTAAAACAGTTACAGGAAATTAATAACTGGGATTATGGTGCAGCACTACATGTTAAAGCAAACATGGTACATGCTGATGGAACACTTGACCTGGGAAAGTTATTGCACACCAGATATAATTTGCAGATGGGCGGAGATGTGAGAAACTATATCATAATTCCTGATGGTAATTATTTTGTTAATCCAACTGATTCAGGACATAATTTAAACTACTATAATTATGGTTTATTTATACATGCTTCGCAAAGTTTCCTCCAGGAGAAATTAATGTTGAGTGCAGCACTCAGGGCGAGTGGCTATGAATATTTTAAACTAAAGTTCAACCCACGTTTAACGGGAGTGTACGCACTTTCTAAAACGCAGTTTATCCGTTTCTCTTACCAGAGCGGTTATCGTTTTCCCAGCATATTCGAAGGGTTTTCTAATATAAACAGCGGTGGCGTAAAACGGGTGGGTGGTTTAAAAGTAATGTCTAATGGAGTTTTTGAAAATTCGTGGCTAAAGAGTTCGATTGATGCTTTCCAGGCAGCGGTAAACAAAGACGTTAATACGCAAGGTTTGTCACAAACTACAGCTATTGATAAAAACAAAGGGATCTTACAACGAAACACTTATACCTACCTGAAGCCGGAACAAATGCACTCGTTTGAAGCAGGATACAGGAGCACATTATTTAGTAGTAAATTATTTATTGATGGTGATTTATATTATAACCTATATGCTGATTTCATTGCTCAAATTGAAACAAGTGTAGCTAACGCACCCGACGCTGCACAAATACCTGCTGCCTTATTTGATAAAACCAAACAAAGCCGCTACAGGCTTTGGACAAATTCTAAAACCGTGGTTCATAATTATGGAGCCGAGTTAGATGTGCGCTACCTGCTTTCAAACCACTATTCCCTGAGTGCGAATGGGAGTTACCAGGCTTTACAAAAAACCAATAAAAATGATGGACTTGAAGATGGTTTTAATACGCCAAAATGGATGGGTAACATCAGCATAATTGGAAACGAAGTGTATAAAAAGTTAGGATTTAATGCAACCTTTAAATATCAAAGTGAATATTACTGGCAATCATTTTTAATTAATGGAAATGTACCCGCTGTTTTTAATGTTGATTGCATGCTCAACTGTTCTTTCCCGAAGCAATCTATTGTTGTTAAAATAGGTGCTACCAATGTCATCAACAGGTACTATTATTCAATTTTGGGTGGTCCACAAATAGGAGGTTTCTATTATACTACGGTAACTTATTCTTTAAAGTAATTGCTGGAGGCTTGCCATTTTTTTCTGATTAAATCAAAAGGTTTGATTACCGCCTGTGATAGATTTAACTTCTTATACATTACTTCAACTCCCTAAGCGCAGACTCCCTGCAAAAAATTCCACCATCACCCAGGATAAGTTTTTTCTGCATAGTTTCAACCAGTATGTTTGCGGATGCAAAGAATACAATCCGATTTTAGTTATTTAAGCTGTAAAAAAGAAGATGAAGAATAAAAACCTTTCCGAATTTCAAAGAAATAGCTACGGTTTTCAAACAATCCATTACCTTAAGGGCATAAGCGGTAGGTTTGATTTGACGGCTTTCATTGAGCACCCATTAAAATGACTAAAACAAATTATTTATAGACACAATCAATTATAATGAAAAGAGTACATAAAACTGACACAGTAGACTGGAGAGTAGTTTGGAATCTTAAAAATCTATTGCTGATATTAGTCGGCACATCCCTGGCCGTATTGGCCATGAAGGGGTTCATGATCCCTAATCGCTTTATGGATGGGGGTGTTACAGGCATTTCGATTTTGCTGCACGAAATTTTCCATATTAATATCAGTTTTTTAGTGATCATTTTAAATGTGCTGTTTATTTACCTGGGCTACATAAGGATTGGAAAAACCTTTGCAGCCCAAACCACCATTGCAGTGACATTATTGTCAATAGGGTTGTTATTTGTGAACATCAATCCTATTACACATGATAAATTACTCATTGCGGCTTTTGGTGGTATTTTAATTGGTACCGGCGTAGGCCTTGTAATTCGCGGTGGCGGCGTAATTGATGGCGCTGAAGTGATCGCTGTATTCACCGGCAGGAAAACAGGTTTCTCCAACAGTGAAATTATTATGCTAATTAACACCATCATATTTGCTGTGGCCGCGATACAGTTCACTGTCGAAACGGCGATGTATTCCATCATCACTTATTTCACCGCCACCAGGGCAACCAATTATGTGGTGGATGGCATTGAAGAATTTACAGCCATGAACATCATCTGTTCTCAACCCGAAGAAGTAAAAAATTTACTGGTAAATGATCTTGGCAAAGGCATTACCGTGTACAAAGGAGAAAAAGGATATTTGCCTGGGAGCTTTGAAGTAAGAACAGAAAGCGACATTATTGTTACCATTATCACCCGCCTGGAAATAAAACAAATTCAGGAAGCCGTTCTGCAAATAGATCCCAAAGCATTTATTTATGTGCAAAGTATTAAGGAAGCCAGTGGTGGTATATTAAAAGCAAAGGCACATGCAAAATAAACAGCAGATGCAGCAATTTGTAATTGACATGTTGCAAGAACATCTTCCGGTGAATTATTGCTATCATAATTGCGAACACAGTTTGTATGTGCAGGAAGTAGCCTTGCAAATTGGCAGGTATGAAAAGGTTACCGAAAAAGAAATGGCGCTGTTAAGTGCCGCGGCTTTATGGCACGATACGGGCTATATTGAAACGTATGCAGGCCACGAAGAAGAAAGTTGTTCGTTGGCAAAAAAATATTTACCCGAATTTGGATTTACAACAAACGAAATCAATCTCATTTGCGGAATGATAATGGCGACAAGAGTTCCTCAGTCGCCAAAAACCAAACTGGAAGAAATTATTGCAGATGCGGATTTAGCCTATTTGGGCACAAGCCATGCAGCCGAAAAAGCAACAGATTTATTTTACGAATTACAATCACTCAATCCTTCGTTAACAGAAGCTGCCTGGGATAAAACGCAGGTTTCTTTTTTAGAATCACACCATTATTTTACCCCATACTGCAAAGAAAAAATGGAGCCTGTTAAACAGGCTTATTTGGCGCAATTAAATGTTTAATCACGGATTTATTGGATTAACTGATTACACGGATAAAGAGATTGACTTACTAAACAGGTTTATATATGCCAACAGAATTAAAATATAGAGACATCACTGAGAAAATCATCGGCGCTTCGTTTGAGGTGCATAAGTTCCTGGGAAACGGCTTTCAGGAAGTAATATATCAACGGGCATTAGCTTGGGAACTGGCGCAAGCGCGACTGTCCTATGCCAGGGAAATAGAGCAGGAAATATTTTACAAAGAACTTCAAGAACCTATTGGAACAAGAAGAGCTGACTTCGTAGTAGAAGGAAAAGTTTTAGTAGAGTTAAAAGCAACCATTGAACTTCAGGATGTACATCTGGCACAGATTTTAAATTACCTGAAAGCCTATAAACTCGAAGTTGGGCTGTTAATTAATTTCGGAAGTAAAAGTTTAACCTTTAAAAGATTGGTTCTGTAAATGACTTGTGCAACTGTTCGTATCACGGATTAATTGGATTAACTGATTACACGGATCATAAAAGTTTTCTCAAATTAAAATCTGTGTAATCCATAAATCAGCGCAATCTGTATCACGGATTAAATGGATTAACTGATTACACAGACCATAAAAGTTTTCTCAAAATGACATCTGTGTAATTCGGAAATCCGTGCAAATCTGTGATTCAGACGTTATATATTGTCCGTATCACGGATTAAAAGGATTAACCAATTACACGAAATTAAAAAATCTGTGTAATCCATAAATCCGTGCAAATCTGTGATTCAAACTTCACCCATTATCTGTATCACGGATTAAATGGATTAACTGATTACACAGACCATAAAAGTTTTCTCAAAATGAAATCTGTGTAATCCATAAATCCGTGCAAATCCGTGATTCAAACTTTACTTGTTTAGTCTCCATCCTCCACTTTGAATTTTACCATTTGTACGCATCTGCCTTGTTCATTGTGCTTCGCTGTTGGGCACGGTGCCGATCTTGCCCAATAACCGGCGTTTTCATCTACGTACTCGAAAATACTTTGCCAGGTAGGATCCAGTTTAGATTCAAATATACACTGGTCTAACGCATCCAAAAGGTAGTTGGTAAAAAAGCCACCGGTCTCTGTTTTTCCACCGGCAAATTCATCTCTTCCTGCTGCAGTTGCCAATATGGAAAGTGGGTGAGGTGGAATAAAAAGCCTGTCTGCATTATCGATATCATCCGTCGAGTCGTCTTCTTCAGGTTTCTTGTGAGACACACGTTTACGGATGGGTACATTTATTTCGTCAAAGGCTGCAGTTTCCCCTACCACAGAAGTATTGCAACAGTCACTTAAAACAATATTAACACCGGCTCCCATTTTTATAATGCGATCATATATATCTTGTTCCATTCTCAAATTTGTAGTACTGGTGTTTCTATCCGTATTGGTTTTTAGCCACATTCGCGGATATTCACTTGCGTCGCCCGGATACCTGAATCCATGACCGCTATAATAAAATACTACAATATCAATTTTGGTGGGTCGTTGCGACCTTAGCCAATTATCAATAGCATCATTCACTCCGGCTTTACTAAACTTATCTCCACTAATTATCTTTGGATTTTCCATTTTCACGTCAAGCCAGTCCGAAAGTTCCTCAAAAGCAAAAAGGATATCTTCCATATCCGTTTCACATCTCCTCCCAATAGTATCATCGTATGAGTCGATTACTGTTATAAGAAACATCCTTGGTTTCGGTTCATTTTTGTGCTGAATTGCCGCTTTGCTTTTTGTATGACCTGGTTGAATATAGCTGTTGCTACTTACCAACAACGATAATAAAATCAGTATCACTCCGGCAATCCTATTTTTTAAAGACTTTGGGACAAGACTTATTGAAAATGGTGTGAGCATAGAAAGGGAAGGTTTAGGTTGTAGAAAAGATTGGCTGATTTTGCAGAAGCGCAGTATAAAAAAAAATGATCTCACCCTGTCAAAAAAATTTACCTGCAAGTCTTTTCAGTACTAGTCAATACTAAAAGTTGCTTGCAGGTAAAATAAAAATAATTAACTCCCCGGCAGAAAAATCGTACTGTCGTGAATTGGTGGTACTTAATGAGGAATGCCTTTTGTTGAAAATACTTCGGCTATCTTTTGATCATTACCCTG
>JBDSAP010000292.1:0-7709 GCA_039922055.1 Ferruginibacter sp. | reverse complement strand
CCGTGCCAATGGACTCTCGGCGTTTTTGTGGGCTGGTGTAATTAACAGGCAAACCGAAACAATAGATGATAAACGGGCTTTAGATTCTTTACGCAGCGGAGCAGGGTTTTAAAATAAAAAAGTTTTGAGAAGCTGTCTGAAATTTAGTTTCTGAATGCTCTTTTTTTTGCAGATAAAGAGTTTGAGCCAATTGTGCAAATTCTTAAAATCAGTTTCAGGCAGCTTTTAAATGATGCGTACAAGCCGGGACACAATAATCAGCATTAAATGATTATTGGTTAAGATTATGTTTAGGTTTTTATTTTTTTATAAGCGAAGTGAAAATCCGCCTTTTGAAAATGCTTCAAAAGGCGGATTTTACATGATAGGATTAATAAATTACTTTGAAATTTTTACATTAAAAGAGAACTGTTATTAATGATGATGTTGTTTTCATCTTTTTCAGGAGAACTAATTGCTCAAAACTCAAAACAGAATAAACTGATTGTTAATTATGACAGAACATTTTACGAAACGCTATGGCACCGAAGAGGTGAAGACCTGGTATTTTGAAGGTGGGATGAGCCCCCATCATTCTGGATAAATCCAATCATTACTTCAAATAATTTTGGAAAGGGAAGAGCGATTTATATTGGCTTACCTGCGAAGAGTGAAATCCTAAATCCTTTATTGGATGATTTGATCAGTGAACTTTCTATTAAAAAAGGTCCCGATGTTCCTCCAGGTGTAATGGCACGACAGATCGATAAAAATCATATTTTGTATTTGAATGTACTGGTGAACCGAAAGCCGTTCAAATGAAAGAAAACTCTCGAAGCATACTTTGGGATAAACCAACACAGGAGATTTTACAATTGCTCCGTATGAACCTGAATTTATTGAAACAGAATAGGTGCTTAATCCTCAATATTACCTGGCAATAATCAATTGATAGCAACATTATGATAAGGATTCATTTTATTTCTGCTTTAAGAAATTTGATTAAGAACAAAATAGGTAGCCTTATAAATATTTTAGGAACTACTGTTGAATTGATCGCATTTTATATTCATTATCCAGTATGTGCTTCATGAAGAATCCTATGATAAATTCTTTAACGGAAGCGACAGGATACATAGGGTGAATATGGCAATTGATAATCATGGGCAGCAAATATTTAACGGCGCACAAACACCGCAACAGGTGTATTTTGCAAGTAAACAGGAAATTCCGGAGGTTGAAGCAAACAGGATCTATAAGAAAGATCAGCGGCGCTTATGTTTCGCAATTGATATTATTTATAAACAAGAAACTTTTCAGGTGGAACCTTGTTGCCTTTGTTATTGCTTGCCCGCTTGTGTATATCATCATGCACAACCGATTGCAAAATTTTGCTTACAAAACAGGGATAAGCTGGTGGGTTTTTATTGTTGCCGGTGTAGCAACATTTATCATTACATTGCTAACCGTTAGCTGGCAAAGGTATAAAGCTGCATTGCAAAAGCCAACTGAAGCAATCAGGCAGGAATAGAAAGGATTACCCGACGGGACGAGTAATAAATATGCTAAAAAGAAAGGACCTTATGTTCGGTCAAATGTAATGGCAAGGCTAATTACCGAAATAGTTTGCAATAATGTTTTTAATATAACCATATAATTTTTTTATGATGAAACAGGGAGTTTTCAAAATAGCTTTTTCACTTTCGATGCTATTAGTTATTACAGTAAATAATTCAGTGTACGGCCAGGTGGCAAAAGAAGATGCAATCATTTATAAAAAGATTGATGCCCTATTGAAACAAATGACACTGGAAGAAAAGGTAGGAATGCTTCATGCCAATTCATCCTTTACTTCGGCTGGTGTTAAGCGTTTGAATATTCCTGAACTGGTAACAAGCGACGGGCCTCATGGAGTGCGTATGGAACATGGCAGGGATTGGAGCACAGACAATGACCATGTAAATGACAGCGCCACTTATTTGCCGGTAGGTGTTTGTCTTGCCAGCACCTGGAACCCGCAGCTTGGCTATGCATACGGTTCTGTATTAGGCAGCGAAGCAAATGCTCGCGGTAAAGATATTATTCTTGGCCCCGGCATCAACATTATACGGGCGCCGCTTAACGGAAGAAATTTTGAGTATCAAAGTGAGGACCCTTACCTCGTATCGAAAATGGCAGTTGGTTATATAAAAGGCGTACAGGACCAGGGTGTTTCGGCCTGCGTTAAACATTTTATCGCCAACAACCAGGAGGTAGAAAGAGGCAGGATAAATGTTTTGATGAGTGAAAGAGCCTTGCGTGAAATTTACTTGCCGGGTTTTAAGGCAGCCGTGAAAGAAGGAGGCGTGTACTCGGTAATGGGAGCATACAATAAATTCAGGGGACAATTCTGTACACATAACGATTACCTGGTAAATAAGATATTGAAGAAAGAATTCGGGTTTAAAGGTATACTCATGAGCGACTGGGGTGCGGTTCATAGTACAATGGAAGCATTATGGAACGGCGCCGACCTCGAAATGGGAACGTTTTTCAACAATGATTCTTATCACAAATTTTTTCTTGCAGATACGGTGAAAAAACTTGTAGGGAATGGATTAGTGGATGAAACACTGGTTGATGAAAAAGTGCGAAGGATATTGTACGTGATGTATAAGACGCATAAGTTTGATAAAAGACCAGCAGGATCTCTCAGCACGCCAGAGCATTTTGAAACAGCCCGCAAAGTGGCGGAAGAAGGTATCATACTTTTAAAGAACGACAACCTGCTTCCTTTAGATAAGGCGGCCCTAAAATCAATCGCTGTTATCGGCGTGAATGCAGCACGTTTACAATCGGAAGGCGGAGGGAGCTCACAGGTACGTACCAAATATGAGATCACCCCGTTGGAAGGAATTAAAAAATTCAGCGGCAACAATATCAACATAACCTACAACCCGGGTTATGAGATAGTAAAAAACGGAGCGGCTAACCAGGCATTAATTGATTCAGCAGTGGAGGCTGCAAAAAATGCGGATGTAGCTGTTATCGTTGGCGGATGGACGCATGGATATAACAATTATGCGTGGACTGACAATGCCTATGATGCTGAGGGAACAGACAAGCCGGATATGAATATGCCCTTTGGCCAGGATGAGTTGATCAATGCGGTAATGAAAGCAAATCCCCACACTGTTGTGGTATTGATGGGAGGTGGGCCTATTGATGTTTCCAAATGGGTTGATAATGTGCCCGCGTTAATACAGGCATGGTACGCAGGCAGTGAAGGAGGAAATGCATTGGCAGGTATTTTATTCGGCGAAGTAAATCCGTCGGGAAAGTTGCCCATAACTTTTCCCAAACATTTGAACGAAAGTCCTGCCCACGTTCTGGGCGAATATCCCGGCGATACGGTTAATGTTCATTATAATGATGACATCTTTGTTGGTTATCGCTACTTCGATACCTATAAAGTGGAACCTCAGTTTGCCTTTGGTCATGGCCTTTCTTATACAACTTTCAGCTACACAAATATGCATGTAATTACAGCAGCAGGTTCAGCGACAGTAACAGTTACAATTACGAATACCGGCAAAGTGGCCGGCAGCGAAACGGTTCAAGTGTATGTAAAAGATAATGTCAGCATATTGAAGCGGCCCGAAAAAGAATTGAAAGGTTTTCAAAAGGTATTTTTAAAGCCCGGTGAAAGCAAGAGAATTACTATCAACTTAGGTAAGGAGGCTTTTCAATACTATAACGACATAAAGGGCGATTGGGTCTTTGAACCCGGAACTTTTACTATCATCGCTGCAAGCTCATCGAGAGATATAAGGACTATAAAAAAAATCGGGTTGAAATAAGATCGCTATTTGTAATTATTCCCGGCTAACATATCGAAAATAACAAAACGGGGAAACCTGTATACACTTAGAATAATAAGGGTGGCCTATCGGGCTATCCTTTTTTTTGCCATACATAAAAACTCCATTTCTCAAAAAATAAATGACTTTAATGATTCAACCTTATAACCTTCTTAAAAGTTAGAATAAGGGTAATAAGGCCGGACGCCTTCAACGAATGCTTCTACTAAGGTTGAAAACTGTTTTACCACTTTTCAACCTTAGTTAAATGGAAATAGATTTTTTTTCAAATTGACAAATTGAAAAGTCACGAATTTATCCCTTGAAAGTATAATAGGAACCTGGCAGTTCAATTTGGCACAGGCATTGCCAAGCTATCCATATTCGGCGCTGAGCGTAGCAGTGGCAAAATGATCAAACGCCGCGGTTCATTCTGTTTATTGTAGCAGCATCACCCATGCCGGGCCACGGATATTAAGATCTTAAACCACTTTACAATAGAAGCAGCTAAATGCAATGGAAATAAATACTGCCACCAGGAAAAAATATTATTTGTCAAAAAGGGCTGATAGCTTTTTCGGAAACATCGCAAATACTTTTCGTTTTATTCTTGATTATTTTATCCAGCTTTTCCGGCCGCCGTACGAGTTTTCGGAAATTGTACGGCAATGCTATAAGATCGGCTGCGATTCTCTTCCGCTTATTGCCCTTACCGGCTTTATCATCGGGGTTGTTTTTACAAAACAGTCCAGGCCCTCACTAAGTGATTTTGGCGCTACTTCCTGGCTGCCCTCTCTCATTGGCATTGCGGTTTTCAAGGCGCTTGCCCCATTGGTTACGGCCCTTATATGTGCCGGGAAAGTAGGCTCGAGCATTGGAGCAGAACTAGGTGCGATGAAAGTAACAGAGCAGATAGAAGCGATGGATGTCTCAGCCTCTAAACCTTATAAATACCTTGTATTTACAAGAGTTACCGCCTGCGTTTTCACGATACCATTATTAATGCTTTTCACCACATTTGTTGCCATGATGGGGTCTTTTATTAACATAAGCGCCAATGAACACATCGGCCTCACTACTTTCATTACAAATTCTTTTGATAAGATCAATTTTCTTGATTTCAAAGCATCGCTGATAAAGTCGGTGGTCTTTGGTTTTACGATTGGTATGGTTGCCTGTTACAAAGGCTTTAACACCACAAGAGGCACCGAAGGAGTAGGCAAGGCCGCTAATGCAGCAGTGGTTACATCCATGTATTTGATCTTTATCGAAGAATTAATGATCGTGCAGGTAATAGGTTGGTTTCGGTAACAAAACAAAATGATGCAAGAAGAAAAAGAAATAGTTATAGATATCAAAGGCCTGTATAAATCTTTTGGCGATAACCATGTGCTACGAGGTGTAGACCTGGAAGTAGCGAGGGGTGAAAATGTAGTAGTGCTCGGCAGGTCGGGCACGGGTAAGTCAGTGTTGATAAAGATTGTATGCGGGTTACTAACGCAGGACAAAGGCTCGGTAATTGTATTAGGTAAAGATGTAAAAAACCTGGATGAAAGAAAGCTGGAAGAGTTAAGACTTAAGGTAGGATTTTCCTTCCAGTTAAGCGCGCTCTACGACAGCATGACCGTTGGAGAAAATATTGCTTTTCCATTGAAACGAAACTTTAAGCATCTTACTAAAAAGGAAATTGATAAAAGGGTAGATGACGTGCTGAATGCAGTATCACTTTTAAAAAGTAAAAACCAATACCCTGCTGAGCTATCCGGCGGCCAGAAGAAAAGAATTGGCATTGCGAGAACATTGGTGTTGCGCCCGGAGATAATGTTGTACGATGAACCAACCGCGGGACTGGACCCAATATCAAGTATTGAGATAAACAACCTGATCCATAGTATAAAAGAGGAATTTAAAGTATCGGCCATCATTATTACGCATGACCTTGTTTGCGCAAAAACCACTGGTGACCGGCTGGTAATGATGTTTGATGGGGTAGTGCAAAAACAGGGAACATTTGAAGAGGTTTTCGATTCTGAGGATGAAAGGATTAAAAGTTTTTATGAATATAATTTTATATAAAAAGCATGAGAGAATCTAAAGGTATTAAACCAATTCTTACAGGAATATTTGTTATTGCTGGCATCGCGATTTTGGTGGTTATTGTTTTTATAATTGGAGGGAAAGACAAAACATTTAAAAACTCGGTAACCGCAAACGCTGTTTTCGCCGATGTGAATGGCCTGGCAAAAGGAAGCAATGTATGGTACTCGGGTGTAAAAATAGGAGTGGTAAAAAAAGTAAGTTTTGTGCAAAATGGGGTAGAGGTAAGTTTTACGATTGAAGAAGATGTGCAACAAAAGATCCGGAAGGATACCAAAGTAAAATTGGGTAGCGATGGTTTGATAGGCAACAAAATAATTGTGTTGTACGGAGGCACCCCGGCTTCGCCGGAAATTGAATCGGGCAATACATTACAGGTGGATAATGGTGTTGGTACAGAAGAAATGATGGCAACGCTGCAAAGCAATAATAAAAACCTGCTCGACATCACCAATGATTTGAAAGTAGTAAGCAGGGCGTTGGCCGAAGGAAAAGGCACTATAGGAAAGTTGCTGAATGATCCAACAATAAATAACACATTGCAAAGCACTATGGCATCTTTAAGCAGGGCAGGGAACAATGCGCAGGTACTTACTTCCAACCTTTCCGAGTTTTCGAAAAAGCTGAATAATAAAGGCTACCTGCTGAATGATCTTGCAACGGATACTACCATCGTTGCTTCATTAAAACAAACAGCCGCACAACTCAACCAGGTGTCACAAAGTGCGAATGAAGTTGTTAATAACCTGAACACGACTACGGCTAAGCTTAACAGTGATAATAATGCCGTAGGTGTATTGCTCAATAATAAAGAAGCCGCGGCCAACATACAAAACACGTTGCTCAACCTTCAGTCGGGCACAAAGAAATTGGATGAGAACATGGAGGCCTTGCAGCATAATTTTTTGCTGCGTGGGTTTTTTAAAAAACGTACAAAGGCAGAAGAAAAAAGAATCAAGGATTCTCTTGAAAACGCCACGCCGTAAAATAATTAATTGTTGCTTCCAAACTTCTTCCCAAAGCTGAATAGAGGACGGTTGTTTTGAGCGGGCTATCTTTTGTAAGGTTGTGCACCATGTATGCGAATCACTGGTTTTTATATTCACCACAGGCGCAGGACTCCGTCCTGTGTCTTCCCTGTTACTAATCTCCGATCCTAAAACCCATCCAAAATAATAATATCCAGCAGCCCCTTTTTGTCTGTAAAATAATCAGTCGCACTGCTATATATCCTATGCCATGGCTCTGCTACAAAGCCTGCCGTTACAGGGTTCCAATGAAGATAATTTAAACGCTGGTTATACATTTCCGTGTTGTCTAATAATAACGGGTGATTTTCATGCTCCCAAAACTTGTGTTTAAAATTACTGCTGCTTTTTTTACCTTCAGCTGCAAAAGTATGAAGCAGGTATTCTTTTCTACTTTCCTTTGGATTGTTGATGATAGCGTCTATTAATTTCATGGCGGTGAAGCTTTTTATATTTCGCCAGATCAATCCCAAATCATGTCCTTCTTTACAACTACAGATGGTATGTAAATGATTGGTCATTACCACCCACGCATGTATTTTTAAACCCTGGCTTTGCTGGCAATGCCTTATACTATCTAAAAGGATTGTTTTATAAATTTCTCTTGTAAAAACATCCGTCCACCCCGCTACGGTTGATGTGGTAAAATATACTCCTTCATTATCAATAAATTTATACCTGTTGCTCATCGTGTTTTTATTTTATATCCCGAACTAAATTTGTGTTGTTGAAATATCCTTCAACTCAAAGCAGTAGTAACAGGGCA
>JBDSAP010000291.1:0-21994 GCA_039922055.1 Ferruginibacter sp. | reverse complement strand
GCCTTAATCTGGCACAACCTGATGGTTCTTTCGTGGTAGCGGATGCTTTGCTTGCAGAGTTCAATAATAATTATAGCCCCGATGTAAACCTGCAGGATGCAGCAAAACTTGGTAACATCAATGAATCTTTCGGCTTACTGAGAAATGGAGTATTGTTAGCAATAGAAAGAAGGCCGATGATCGTTTCCGATGATACGCTTTATTTCAGGCTTACAAAAACAACTGCAAGAAATTACCAGTTTGCAATTACGCTGAACAATATGGATGCACCTGGATTATTTGCCCAACTGGAAGATAAATTTACAGGTAGTGCAACACCGCTCAATATGACGGGCAGTACCACCATAAATTTTAGCATCAACGGTACACCAGCTTCCGCTACCCCGGATCGTTTCCGTGTGACATTCAAAACCACCAGTGTATTGCCGGTTACTTATACGGATGTAACTGCAAGACAAAAGGGAAAAGATATAGAAGTAAACTGGAAGGTAGAGGAGCAACTGAATATAGATCATTACGAAATAGAAAAAAGTTTCGATGGCCGGAACTTTGTAAAGGCCGGTACACAGGCGGTAACAGGAACGACTACCAGCACTTACAACTGGGTAGATGTGAATGCAACAGCAGGTGATAACTACTACCGCATCCGCAATGTTGACCGGAACGGGTCTTATGCCTACAGCAAAGTGGTTTCAGTTAAAATGGGTTCAACACCGGGCAGCATGGTCGTTTATCCAAACCCGGTAACTAATAGTGTGATCAACCTGCAATTAACAAATTTACCAGCGGGTACATACATCGCACAATTGGTTGCGGCGAGTGGGCAAGTGTTGCTGGTTAAGGAAATCAGGCATCCGGGCGGAACAAGCTCTCAAAAGATCCCTTTGCAAAATGAAACTGCCAAAGGCGCTTATCAATTAGAAGTCATTCATCCTGATAAATCAACAGTAACAAAGATCAGTGTACTGAATCTATAAAATATTTGCTTAGAGAATAACGAAAGGTGAAATGCAGCTAATGTGTTTCATCTTTCGTATTTAAAACAATCCTTGCTTCGGCCTGTATATTTTATTTGCCCCAAAATATGTTGGTTAGAAAGTAAACCTTGCTGAAACTCCAACGCCGGCACCTTCGTAACCAACCTCGCTGACCAGGTTAAGCTCAGGCTTCCAATCCACTGAAATATTGAGCGGAATCTCGGCGAATTTATAATCGAGCCCAACAATTCCCGCGGCTCCGACAAAAGTCTCGCTGCTTCGGAAAGCTAAATAGGCGCCTGCGCCGGCAAACCATTGCAGGTGTTCTACTGATGCGATCGGGTGGTGCCATTCATACAATCCACATAAGCCAAAGCCATTGCCAACACTCATCAAACCTTCAACCGCATGATTCTCATTGAGGAAATGTTTAATTGTAAATCCCGGAGCTATGGCAGGAGAGGTAGGCCCGAGCCTTATGCCAACGGCAGTTTTATATTCCTGCGCCTTTGAGGAGATAGACAGCATAGTAAGGATGCCGGCAAATAAAATGGATCTTTTCATGTGACGTTTTTAAAATGAATAATGAAGAATTTTATGTGAGACTTCTATAATTGTTTTTCAAAACGTTTGAGAATAAAATTTTGCTGTTAAGGATTTGTAAAAAATAATGCCTATGCAATCTGCATTAAAGTTGAATTAACATGCAGTTAATAAAATAGAATTGGAGGCAGTTGGCACATGTGGATCAGCCAATAAATTATTGAGAAGTGAGTGGAAAAAAATGAAGGGCGCTTATGTATAGGTTACTTTTTTATTCAAATAATTCCAACTTGCTTTTTGGTCTTCTTTTATCAAGCCATTTAAAACCTTTAAGATATTTCTGATCTTGAGGAGCCAGCCGTAGAGGATAAAGTGTGCCGTCCACATCGTTAATAAATTTTACTTTATTGACAGCTTTGTCTACAAAGAAAACGTCTATCACATCACCCTTTGACCGGTTCATCCCGATATAGGCGCTATCATCATCCTGGGGATAATAAACGCTTTCAGCCGGCGAACCTTTTACCCTCGCATAATCCATTTGCCCTTCTTTGAAGTAACCATTAATGGTCCGGCCTTCTACCTGGTTATACATCGATTCGTTGGGCTTGTTTATAATATTGCCTTTTTCGAAAACGTATAAGCGATCTGCTTTTTTATTTTTTGTAAAAAGATAAATAGTGTCACCAGCTATTTGTGAGTTGTTGCTGAATACCAACGGATCTTTAAAAAGACGGAACACAGAATCTTCCGAAGTATAATACAAACTATCGCATACAGATTGCAGTGAGTCGTTAAAAATACGAACATTATGAAAAGCAATAAAATAGCGAATGGCGGTATCGGGAACGGCTTTTTTCACCAGTGGTTTATTGGTAACCGCCAGCTTTGTTATGAAGTGTTTAACCATTGAAGCATAGTTAAGACTATCCTGCTCTGCCGCTGCTTGCAGGCTATCTTTTTTTTCCATGCGTGCAATGCGATGCACTGAATCTTTTTTACCCGATGACTCACCAACAGTAACTGTCTTTAGCGAATCAGGCTGGAGCTTGATAACGGGCTTTGATGAATCATGCCGTGCGATAACTTCCTTATTGTTTTGTACAACATTATGTGACGAATCACTTCTCTGCGATGAATCAACCACACCAACATTCCTTAATGAATCTATGCGTGCGTTGATTTTATTAAACTGGGCAAAGTTAGCCGCACTATCACCCATCATTGGCATTCGCATAATGGAACTATCTTTTCTATTATAAACTTTTGCCAGTGAATCGCTCAGCTTTAGAACGGTTGTGTTTTTAAGTGTGTCTTTTTTTATGATGATTTTACTGCCATCTTTATTTCGTTTTTCCACACCGGAAAAAAGCGTGTCGCCTGCAATAAATGTACTGTCGTTACCTTCCCCTTTAAATATCAGTACGGGTTTACGTGTTGCTAAAAAGGAATTATCATTTTTATTCAAATAGATTTCTCCACCCAGTACAGTATAAGCATTCACACTGTCTTTTATCACAGCATCGCCAATAAGCTGTGCTATGCCGCTTTCCTCATCGTAAGCACTGTTATTAGCTACGTAAGTACGGGTGCTATCTTTAATCACTGAACGGTTGCCAAAAAATGCCTTGCCGTTCTTTAGATCGTAGGTGCCGCTGGATGAATAGATATCGCCGCCATTTTTACTTTTGATAACGGTTGGTGTTGCCCAGGAAGACACCTGGGTTTGTGTATTATAAAGCAGCGTGTCATTTCGCATGTCGTATTTAGGATCTACGAGGTGTACGTTTTTTTTAAAATAAACGTCTTTGGTTTCTGCATAATAGGTTCCTTCAGTGCTTGTAAGGATGGTCTTACCATTTACAACACGTCCGCCATTTTTATATTTTCCAATACTTCCTTTAAGATCATACTCCAGGTCTTGTGTGTACAATATTCCTTTATTATCCGTTAGCCGCACATCTTTTTTCAGATAAGCCACCCGTTCATTCCCTATGTAGCGCAAATTTTGTGCATAGGTATGAATGCTGTCATTTTGATTGATGTGAACATTTCCAAAAGCTTCTAGAATATTTGTCCGGCGGTTAATGGTTGCACTGTCGCAGTAAAACAGCGTAAGGCCTTCCTTTAAAAGGACATGACCAGCTATCGTCTGAAAATTAGTAACAGAATCAGTGGTCTTTTCCCGGAGCCGGTCTCCATGTATGATTTGGATTATTCGTAGCGTATCAGGTGAAGCAGGAGGGGAAGGAACACTTTGCGCCAGTAGCGAATAACTGCAAGAAACCAACATCAACAAAACCACCAGCAACTTCGAAGTAAAAGTAGATTTCAATACAATTAATTTTAGGGAGCAATTTCTTTATTTTTTTACAAAGAGAATCACAAAGTTTTTGAAGTAGTTATGAGTTATGAGTGATATGCTCCTTTAGTTTTGTAAGATAACTTTCGGCAAAACTAAACAACTCTAATTTTCGATGGCTCTCGTTGCCTATTGGTATACCGTACAAGAGAGTTCCGATAAACCGGAATTAGAATAACACAACAATGATGCTATGAAAAACAAATGCCTGTAAACAAATAGCCAGTTGAAATTTATTAGCAGATGAATTTAAGAACTCATCACTCATAATTCATAACCTGAATTATTTACTGCTTCAAATAAGGTGCATTAACCGTGTCGGGCAATGGTACTGCAAGCGGACCGCTTTTATCTTTTCTGCCAAACACTGAAATGTTCACATAGCGCTTTGGATGGGTACGAAAATCATCAAGCAGCACATTCAGTTTATTGGAAGTGGCATTAAGGTTATTATACAACTTGGTATCATTCATCAACAAGCCAAGCGTGCCTTTGTCGCTGTTCACTTTACCAATCGTATTCTTTAGTTCGGTGATGGTGCCGTTTAAAGAGTTAAGTGTGTTCTCAATTTCAAGCTTGGAAAATTTTGCGGTAGTGGCTTCGAGGTTTGTAAGTGTCTGGTCTATTTTTGCACTGTTATCTTTTAGGGTTCCGGTAAAGACGCTCACATTGTCGAGGGACTTAGCCAACGCACCGGTTTGTGCATTGAGCAGGCCCTGAAGAGAGGCGGAGGAAACCGCCAGCGAAGCGGTGGTACGGTTAAGGTTTGCCATTACCCCCTGGATATTATTTTTTGTGTTAGGATCAAACACTCCATTAACCGTCATTAAAAGCGAGTCCAATGAAGTGACCGCTTTTTTTACCTGCATTAATACGGGATCTACTCTTTGTAGTGCTTCGTCAAACATCCCGCTGGAAGCCTTTGTGGAAAGTGTATCCTCACTCTTATGATATACATTTTGATTTCCTAATATTATCTCAATCGAAGTAGTGCCGAGTAAGGAGGGCGTGATCATGGCAACCGAATTCATTGGGATATTTACCTTTTGTGTAAGCGTTAACCCCACAACTATCCTTCGCATATCTTCTCCGCCATCGGCTGCGGTTACCGTACCGACCTGCTTGCCGTTAATTATAACAGGATTGCTGGTTGCAAGTCCCTGTATGTTAGTAAAAACAGCATAATAGTGATTTTTATCGCCAGTCAGGCTTTTGCCTTTCAAAAAATTAACGCCTAAAATAAGTAATACTATTGCAATTGCCGTAAGCGAACCAACCTTCGTCTCATTAGAAATCTTCATGTTGCCAGATTATTTAGTAGGCTCAAAATTACATATTAATTTGTTGGAATAACGGGAAGGGGTGGAAGAAAGAATATCTCTTTATTTTTGAGGATACTATTTCCTGGAGAAAATTACGACGCCATTCTTTTTGGCGTCTGCTGCTATCCTCACTTCAGTACGACTGTCTCCATCTGTAACCACCATTAGCGCTGTGTTGGGAGGTATGTCGCCTTCATTTTCCGCATACACAATAAGCTCGTTTTCTTTTTTAGAGGGATCGGCTGTAAGGTTTAACGTCAGAGGTTTTTCGGTTAATTTTTTATTATTTAAAATCGCCTTACCATTGTAATATACCGTCACAATATCTCCGTCCACATCGCCATCATCGTATAGATCTACTTTAAAGTCTGGCTGGCTGATGTCAATTCGTTTTAAAATATTTTTTGATCTTTTGGTATATTTTTCAGGTGTACCGTTGTCTTGAGTTTCGCCACCGGCTACGGTGTTTTTTTCAGGCGCTAAACTGCCGCCTTCCACTGCAATTCTATAGCGCTTCACTGCTTCCGTAATACTTTCTGCAAGTTCCTGCTGACCCTTTTCGCTATTGATATACCGCTCATCGGCTTCGTTATTGATAAAGCCAGTCTCTATTAAAATTGCAGGCATATTGGTTGATTGCAATACCCTGATACCGACCTGGCGCTGGTTTAACCCAAATGTTGGCCGGCCGGTCTTTGCCACTTCTTCTTCCACCATCATACCGATCTTTATACTTTTTTGCTGAAAGCGTTTTGCATAAATAGCGATAATTGGCCTCATCTCAGGGCTATTAAAATCAACTTCGTTGGCGGTGGTATCTGTCGCATCCACTTCTATATTAAAATCTGCTTCATTATCAACAATGGCCTTTAGTTTATCGCTTGTTTTATGAGCAGCAAATATCCACACACTGGTGCCCGCTCTTTGCATTGGTAATTTATAATACTGGTACACCGGTTCTTCCACTTTTTTTGCGGTAACTACTTTCTTTCTTTTTTTACCCTTGCCGGTATAGGTAGTTTTATAATGGGTAACCTGGTGGGTACCTGTCTGACGCCTTGCCGTTTTTAATGGACCTGAATCGGCATGTATACATATAAAGAGATCGCCTTTGTTTTGGTTAGCGATCCTTGCTTTTTCGTTTACGTTTTGAAAAATATCTGTTGTACGGGTTGGAACAATATTTACATCGGGTAGCTCTTTTTGTAGAACAGCCACGAGTTTTTTTGAAATAGCGAGTGTTACATCTTTTTCTTTTGAACGAAGCGAGCCCTCATATTGTCCCGTGGCTCCGTTATCAGAACCGCCATGACCTGCATCCACAATGATCGTTTTGAGCTTTTTAGCAGCCTGTCCAAAAATGAGTAATGAAGAACCCGTTAATATAAAAAAGGAGAAAAGAATTTTTAATTTAAACATATTAAAAACCAGTTTATTGGGGATTATTAATTATAAGTTTATTCACAAATAGTTGTACCTAATATGATTATTTTTGCGACAACTGCATGAACAACAATAACAAAGGTAAGGCAAAATACATTTTAGCATTATTGGTGCTCGCCTTGTTTATTAATGTAACGCCTGGAAATACAAAAGGTAGCTTTGAACCAGGTTGGTTTGACAAAAATTTAACTACTGATACAATTCCTAAACGCTCAGAAGACACGCTTATTTTACGAAAGGATAATTCATTAGTACTAACCGACACTATTCCCAAAAATAAAAGAGATTCCACAATTATTGATTCTACAGGAAACGATTCCACAATAGTGGTTGTAGATACATTTAATGTAAGAGTATCCAAAGATTCATTGGATGCACCGGTGGTATATCATGCGGATGATTCGATGGTGCTGGATGTACCGGGCAAAAAAATATTGTTGTATGGTAAAGAATCCAAAGTAAAATATAATGACAATGAGCTGACAGCTCCAGGTATAGAATTTGATCAGCGCACTAACCTGGTAACAGCCTACCTCCGCAAAGACAGCACTGGTAAAGTGATCTCTTTCCCTACCTTCAACCAGGCTGATATGAAAACGGTAAGCGACACCATTGCCTTCAATATGAAAAGTGGAAAGGGATTAACAAAAGGCACCTACACCACGCAAGGTGAAATGTACATATACGGAGAGAAAATTAAGAAGATAGATGCGAGTGCTTTTTTCGCTTACAGAGCAAGGTTTACCACCTGTAATTTAGATACGCCGCATTTTGCTTTTGTAAGTAAAAAAATAAAATTCATCAATAAAAAATTTGCGGTCACCGGGCCGGTGCATCCGGAGTTTGAAGGTGTGCCTGTACCGATTATATTGCCTTTTGGTATTTATCCTTTGGCACAGGGCAGGCACTCGGGTTTTATCGCTCCAACATTTACTTCCAATGAACAATTTGGAATCGCCATGGAAGGCATCGGCTATTACAAAGTATTAAATGATAACTGGGATATAACTACCCGTGGTACGCTATATTCTTATGGAGGATATACTTTTAATATCAGCCCGAGATATTATAAACGCTATCGGCGGCAGGGGAATGTTTCGTTCGATTACCAGCGTTTCAAAACTAATTTTAAAGGCGACCCGGATTTCTCAACCAGCAGGTCATTCAACATACGATGGAGCCATAGCATTGATACCAAGTCAAGGCCCGGTGTTACCTTTAATGCAAATGTAAATGCGGGCAGCAGTAAATTTAATTCGCAGGTTCCCAATAATCCTACCCGCAATTTTAGTAACCAGCTTAACTCTTCCATTGCCTGGGCCAAAGTATGGAAAGACAAGCCTTACAATGTTTCCATCAATGCGAACCACTCACAAAATACCAACCTTAAAATTATCAACGTTACGCTGCCGGATGTTAGCTTCAACCTGAATACATTATATCCATTCAGAAGAAAGGAAGTATTGGGAAATTATAAGTGGTATGAGAACTTAGGTATAGCGCTTAATTCAAATGCAAAAAGCCTTACTTATTTTTCTGATGATAGTTTGATCCTTACTAAAACGAATATTGGAAAACAGATATTTAATAACCTGCAATGGGGCGCCAATCACAATGTGCCTATTACATTATCGCTGCCGCAACTCGGCCCTTTACAGATAGCGCCCAGTGTATCTTATGTGGAAAGGTGGTATCAGCAAAAATTTGTTCGTAACTGGAACACCGCTAAGAAAAGGGTGGATACCACATTAAGCAAGGGATTTTATTCAGCACGTGACATGTCTTTCGGTATTGGCATGTCGAGCCGCATATTCGGCTCCTTTACTTTTGGAAAAAATTCAAAAATAAAAGCCATCAGGCACGAGATACGCCCTTCTATAAGTGCCAACTATAAGCCGGATATGAATGGTAAATATTTTTACAACTCACAACTTGATACCACCGGAAATGTTGGGCGCTTTAATGTATTCGATAATAGTATTTATGGTGGCTTTGGCGAAGGAAAGTTTGGTGGTTTAAGTTTCAATGTTGATAATAATATCCAGATGAAGGTTCGGGATAAAAACGATACCTCTGCAGATGCTGCAAAAAAGGTTACACTTATTGATGGACTTAATCTGAGTGGTAGTTATAACTTTCTTGCCGACTCATTCCAACTGAGTACATTCAGCGTTGGGGCAAGAAGCAACTTGTTTGAAAAGATCAGTATTACGGCAAATGCAACCCTTGATCCTTACCAGACAAATAGCAGGGGAGACAGGATAAATAAATTAGTGTGGCGCAATAAGATCCTGACTTTAGGCAGATTTCTTGGTGGTAATGTATCTGTATCGAGCCAGTTCCAGGGAGGCGATAAATCTAAAAAGAAGAAGGAAAATCCGAACCTGTCACAGCCATATAATACTGTTACTGGAATGCCCCTGGATGAATATGATACAGAAGCAGCTTATGTTAGCAACAACCCTGCGGAGTTTGCAGATTTTAGTATTCCCTGGTCGGTAAGTTTCTCGTATTCACTGCGTTTTCAGCGAGACAGGAAACCTGACTATTCCGGCTACACGACAAATGTGTTCCAGGATATTAACTGGAATGGCACGCTGAACCTAACCCCGAAATGGCAACTAGGCTTAAATGGATTTTATAATATATCACAAGCGGAACTGGGAACAATTTCTGTTTCTATTGCACGTGAAATGCATTGCTGGCAAATGGCGATCAATGTTTCGCCGGTGGGTCGCTATCGGTTCTTCAATATTTCCATCAGTCCGAAATCTTCTTTACTAAGGGATATAAAGGTGAACAGAACAAGATACTTTTATGATTTGTGATTAGTTGATCGTTCATGGTTCATGGTTCAGGGTTTGGGATGGATACTGAACACTCATAACTCATAATTCATAATTCCTTTTGCCCTGGCATTTGTTTTCCATAGCATCATCCTTGCATCGCCCTCTTGTACCGTTGAAGCTTTGGGCAACATTCAAGCCCTGATATAAATAATATTGTACTTCAAATTGAGCATCGGAAATTTCAACTTTAGCCAATTCGTGTAATTCGTGTAATTGGTTTTCAATTCGTGTAATAGAGAATTGATATTAATACTCGTCGCTATCACTTTTTTTATTGTGCAGGTTTAAGTGCACTTCCCATCCGTCGTAGTTATTGGTGATCTCTATTTCTGCAAAGAAGTATTTATAATCAGGATCTGCTACATTCAGGCGTAAGGGTGTTACTGTAAAACTTATATTTTCGCTTGGCAGCTCAATTTCACCGCTAAACGAAGCGGAGGCGCCCTCACCTAATTTAAGCCTTGCTTTTTTCAATTGTTTGATAGTATTCTTATATACTTTCAAGGCTTCTTCATATATCTCGCCTTCATACAGAACCGCCTGCCAGCTTGCGGTGGTATCGTCCTCTGAATGATACCGTTGAATAACGCAATGCGCTGCACCCGGCATACCTGCTTTTGATTGATAAACATCGGCCATTACCTGCGACACCAGTTGCCGGCCCTGTATCGGATAAAAATTGTTTTTAAAATCATAAACGATTTTCGATAGAGAATCATTGAAGGAGTTATTAGGCCGAAGGGTTTTAGTAAACTGTGCGTTACACAAAAGAATGTTTCCTAAAAATAGTGATAACACGATAATGGGTTTTCTCATTAGGTTAGTTTGAATGCAATATAAAAGATTTGTCATCTTGGGTTTATGTAAGAACAAGATCATACGATCCTGCAATTACTACTGATAACGTTGTTTTATTTAAACAATTGTATTAAACCCACACATGTTTTCCACTGAGTTAAATATGTATTTTATTCGGAAACAGGGGAGGTTACATTATAACAAAGAGAAGATCTTCAACATAGAAAAGCTGTAGCAAACAATCCATAATTTAAGTTTGAATTTTAACTAACATGAAGTTCTTTAAATTAGCAGCATGAAGGCAGCCACAATTCATGAACTGAAGCAGGAGTTAAATAATATACCGCCGGCAAAATTGCTGGAGATATGTTTACGCCTGGCAAAATTTAAAAAGGATAATAAAGAATTGCTCACTTACCTGCTTTTCGAATCGCATGATGACACTGGCTATATTGCAAGCGTGAAGAGTTATATGGATGAGCAATTTGGGCTGATCAATAAAAGCAATTTGTATTTTGCTAAAAAGAGTTTAAGGAAGATCCTTAGGACAACAGCTAAGTATATTCGTCATACTGGTTCCAAACAGGCGGAGGTGGAGTTGCTGCTGCATTTTTGTATTTCACTGATCAACTCAGGCATTGCCATCCGCAAAAATATTGCATTGAAAAACCTCTACCAGGCTCAGCTAAAAAAGATCAGTAAAGTGGTTGCTACTTTGCATGAAGATCTGCAATATGATTATCTGAAGGAACTGAACAAATTATACCAGGCAATGCCTTAACGTCTCATAAAAATTTATCACTATTTTTGAAAAAAAACGATGGACCTACAACAACTATTTCAACAGGCAGCATCAGATAGCAAAAACCTGCCACAAAAGCCTTCCAACGATATACTGTTAAAGTTGTATGCTTTTTACAAGCAGTCAACTGAAGGAGATATAAATATAGAAGAGCCATCTAACCCTTTTGATTTTGTGGCAAAGGCAAAATACAATGCCTGGCAGGAAATAAAAGGAAAGTCAAAGGAAGATGCTATGCAGGATTACGTGGACATGGTGAACAGCATGAAATGATTTGAAATGTGGTAAAATAGCTACAATAAAATAATTTTGGCGGTTATAGATTTAATGTACCTATATTTGCGTTCGTGATTATAGCTCAATAAGCACATCGTTTTAGTTAGATAATTTATTACTCTCCTCGTATTAGTTTTCTCTTCTTAAAAGTTTGTCCTTATTTACCATCACAGGTATTTTATTTTTTATTTTTATTTAAATTTTTAAGAACATGAACATTTATGTTTCAAATCTGAGTTTCAACACCAATGATGCTGAACTCAACGAACTTTTTTCAAAATTTGGTACTGTTTCATCTGCCAAAGTAATTATGGACAGGGAATCAGGCCGCTCACGTGGTTTTGGCTTTGTAGAAATGGCTTCTGAAGAAGAAGGCAAAGATGCTATGCTTGGATTGAACAACAAAGAAGTAGAAGGCAGGCCAATGTCTGTTTCTGTTGCAAGAGAAAAAGAACCAAGAAGCAACAACGGCGGTGGTGGTGGTTACAGCCGCAACAGTTATGGCGGTGGTGGTGGTCGCAGCAGTGGCGGCGGTGGTAGCAGGTGGTAATTCATACTCTACATATTTTTTAAAAAAGAGCTCAAATTATTTGAGCTCTTTTTTTATGACCCTAATCTACCAACTATGCTCATTTTGAAGGAAGTAAAGCCTAAGTATGGATGTCATTATCTTTACCTGCTCATCACCCTTTCAATGTTAGGTGCTTATCTTTGTTTTACAACCAATACTATAGAATGCGAACCAACAAAAGCGCTGCCATCAGTTTTATCTTCATCACTTTACTAATAGATGTTACGGGAATTGGCCTCATCATACCAGTTGTACCTGGATTGATTGAGCAACTGATCCATGGTGATATCAGCCAGGCTTCCAGGTATAGTGGCTGGCTTGCATTCGCTTATGCATCCATGCAATTTTTATTTGCGCCTTTGTTGGGCAACCTCAGTGATAAATATGGAAGAAGACCGATACTTTTATTCTCTTTGTTTGGCCTGGGAATAGATTATATTTTCCTTGCGTTGGCGCCTTCTATCGGGTGGTTGTTTGTAGGAAGGGTGATTGCAGGAATTGCAGGGGCAAGTTTTACAACGGCTACTGCATATATTGCGGATATTAGTACCAGTGAGAACCGGGCAAAAAATTTTGGAATGGTCGGCGCTGCCTTCGGACTTGGGTTTATTCTTGGGCCGGTATTGGGTGGGTTTTTAGGTGACTATGGCGTGCGTATTCCATTCATAGTGGCAGCCTGTTTAAGTTTGATCAATTGTCTTTACGGATACTTTGTACTTCCCGAGTCCTTAGCTGTGGAGAATCGCCGGCCGCTTAACTGGAAAAAAATTATACCCGTTGCTTCGCTGGTGCATTTAAAAAAATACACAGGTGTAATGGGATTGTTCTTATCATTCTTTTTGATTTATCTCGCAGCAAATTCAGTGCAAAGCACCTGGTCTTTCTTTACAATAAAACAGTTTAACTGGAGCCCTAAAATGATCGGCATATCACTGGGCCTTGTTGGCTTGTTGGTAGGTGTGGTTCAGGGTGGTTTGATAAGAGTAATCAATCCGTGGCTTGGTAATAAAAAAAGCATCTATCTCGGCTTGGCTTTTTATATCCTTGGTTTATTTTTATTTGCGCTCGCCAATCAAAGCTGGATGATGTTTGTGTTCCTGGTACCATATTGCCTCGGAGGGATTTGCGGACCAGCTTTACAGTCGGTTATTTCAGGCCAGGTACCTCCAAATGAACAAGGCGAATTACAGGGAGGGCTAACCAGTATCATGAGCCTGACTAATATCATCGGCCCTTTATTAATGACCAGCCTGTTTTCTTATTTCACCCGGCCATCTGCAAAGATCCAGTTTCCCGGTGCAGCATTTCTTTTGGGTGGAATACTAATGGCCACAAGCCTTGTGATAGTATACCGAACATTGCACCACGATACCAATATATCATAATCAATCTATAGTTGCATGATCTCCGGAATACAAGATTTTCAGCAGGTATTTTTTATAGGCGTTGCAGGCACGGGTATGAGTGCAATTGCACAATACCTTGCGGGGATCGGAAAAAATGTAAGTGGCAGCGATCGTTATTTTGTTGCAGGCGAGTATAATGAAACAAGAGAAAAGCTGGAAGCAGCAGGTATAAAATGTTTTTACCAAAATGGAGACGGTATTACCTCAGACACGGACCTGGTAGTAGTATCAACAGCAGTAGAAGATACGGTGTACGAAGTGCAGAAGGCGAAAGAATTAAACATACCGATTATAAAGCGTGCGGAATTATTGGCAATAATTGCTGCCAGTAAAAAGACCATTGCTGTTGGCGGTACATCAGGTAAAAGTACCACCAGTGCTATGTTGTTTGATATACTTCAGTTTGCAGGATGGGAGCCAAGCATTATCAGCGGCGCCGGACTGGTCAGCATTATTAACGAAGGGAAGATCGGAAATGCCAAAGTAGGAGAAGGGGAGTGGTTGGTAATAGAAGCAGATGAAAGTGATGGCTCTATTGTTCTGTACGAGCCGCAGGTTGGGCTTTTACTTAACATTGATAAAGATCACCAGGAAATTGATGAACTGGTAAATATTTTCACAGAGTTCAGGACACATACAAAGCAACTGTTTGTTGTGAACAGGTCTAACAATTTATCAAAACAGTTATCTGTAAATGCTGAACACGATTTTAGCATTGACGAAAATATTCCGGCCGGTTACCAGGCATCAAATTTTCAGCAATCAGGATTCAATATCCGGTACACCGTAAATGATGTTCCATTTTCATTAAATGTAGTGGGCAGGCATAATATGGAGAATGCAGTTGCTGCTACATGTATTGCCAACCAGTTAGGTATAGACTTACCTTCATGTGCAAACGCATTAAAAAATTACGAAGGCATCTACCGCCGTCACCAGGTATTGGGCAAAATAAACGGTGTATGGTTGATTGATGACTATGCGCATAACCCGGCTAAATGTGCGGCTTCCATTGCTGCCTGCCAGTATATTGCACCAAAAGTAGTTGCTTGGTTTCAACCTCACGGCTATGGCCCTACCAGGTTTTTAAGAAATGATTTTGTAAAAGAAATATCAGCAGTATTAAGACCACAGGACGAAATATGGATGAGTGAAATATTTTATGCAGGAGGTACTGCCGTAAAAGATATCTCTGCGAACGATCTAATAAATGATATCAGGAGTTTGGGCAAAAATGCTTTTTTTGCGGAAGATAGAAACGATTTCTTAACATTGGCCCGGCCTCATTTAACCGATGAGTGCGTGTTATTATTAATGGGTGCAAGAGACCCGGGCCTGGAGCAATTTGCTAAAAAAGTTTGGAACGAATTATAAAGGCCTTAGATTCTTTCGCTCGCTACTATACTGAGCAAGGGATAAATTCGTGACCTGGCATTTTGCTCCTCATTGCTAAAATGTATCCGCCGCGGCGGACGACGCCAATGAGGCTTAATTGAAAAACTTCTGCCTGGTTCAAAAGTATTGTTCATTATTTTATCCCTTGTTTACTGTATGTGTAAATATTTGAATGACCACCCTTATCATAAATATTAAACAACTTGTTGGTACAAGAGAAAACAGTTTCATTCTGAGGGGTGAACAACTGGCTGAACTGCCGTTTATAGACAATGCATTTTTGCTGATCGAAGGTGGGCAAATCGCTGCGTATGGCGCCATGCATGAACTGGAATTGAAAGTACCTGCTTTGCCGGAAAATAAGATCGATGCAACCGGACAAATTATACTACCTGCCTGGTGCGACAGTCATACCCACCTTGTATATGCCGGCAGCAGGGAAGATGAATTTGAAGATAAAATAAAAGGGCTCTCCTACGCAGAAATTGCTGCACGTGGCGGAGGTATTTTGAATTCAGCAAAAAAGATCAACGAGATCGGCGAAGACGAGCTTTTCAATTTATCGTGGCTGCGATTGAAAGAAGTAAGTTTGCTTGGCACCGGGGCTATCGAAATTAAAAGCGGCTATGGGTTAACGGTAGAAGGGGAATTAAAGATGCTAAGAGTTATTAAAAAACTAAAAGAACGCTCTTCATTAGAGATCAGATCTACTTTTTTAGGAGCTCATACTTACCCAGTCAAATTCAGAGATGACCACCAGGGATATATTAATCTTATCATCGATAAAATGTTACCGGTAATAGCTGCTGAAAAATTAGCAGACTATATTGATGTTTTTTGCGAAAGCAATTTTTTTTCTCCCGAAGAAACTGAAACGATTTGTACTGCCGGCTTGCGTTACGGGTTAAAACCAAAGCTTCATGTAAACCAGTTGAACAGTATTGGAGGTATTGAAACAGGGTTAAAATTAAATGCAGTTTCGCTTGATCATCTCGAAACATTGACAGAAAAGGATATCGGGCTTTTATCTGCGAATTCTAAGCAACATCGATCTCCGGATTTCAACAATGAACAGAATTACAATGGAACTATCTGCACCATTTTACCCACTGCGGCGTTCTTCCTTCGTATGCCTTTTCAACCAGCCAGGCAGTTAATCGATGCCGGATGTGCCATTGCACTGGCATCGGATTTTAATCCCGGCTCATCGCCAAGTGGAAATATGAACCTGGTCGTTTCTATGAGTTGTATTCAAATGAAAATGCTACCCGCTGAAGCGATCAATGCAGCTACAATTAATGGCGCATACGCAATGGAAATCGGTGAAAGCACCGGAAGCATCACTATCGGAAAAAATGCAAACTTGATTTTTACAAAGCCAATCCCTTCATTGTCATACCTGCCATACGCTTTTGGTTCAAACCTGATAGATAAGGTAATGATCAAAGGAGAATTTATAACCGGTTAATTCCAGATTCATAAACAACATCCCATGAAACAACGTCTTGCCCAAATAACAATTGTCGTAAAGGATTATGACGAAGCCATTGATTTTTATGTAAATAAATTGGGCTTTACCCTGGTAGAAGATACGGTGTTGACTGATGCAAAAAGATGGGTAAAAGTAGCGCCTGCCGGTTCTGAAGAATGCTGCCTTCTGTTGGCGAAAGCCGCGAATGAAAAGCAAATAAGCAGCATTGGAAACCAAACCGGCGGCAGAGTTTTCCTGTTCCTTCAAACCGATGATTTCTGGCGGGATTATAGTCATTACCGGGCAAACGATATTCACTTTGTTAGGGAGCCCGTCAAAGAGGAGTGGGGCACCGTGGCAGTTTTTGAAGATCTGTATGGTAATCTCTGGGATCTGATAGGATCCGCAGGTCTTAAAGGTTAGTGTTATACTGCGCAAGGGATAAATTAGTGACCTGGTGTTTCGCTCCTCATTGATAAAATGTACAAGAGTGCGACGCCATTGAAGCTTAATTGAAAAACTACTGCCGGGTTCAAAAAAAAATTCTTCATTATTTTATCCCGTGTTTACTATAGCGGATGTTTACATCCCAATACTATTTTTGTTACCTTCCCTTCATGAAGCATTTCAGGTTTTACACAAAAGAAGATGTTTTATCATTAACAAAGATCCGCCGCTTTGAGACGAAATTGGGTGAACGCCTCCATGTGATAGATCCCAATGATGATCCGCAGACTGCAATGCTTCGTTCTCCCGCTAAATATGTAGTGCTTGGATTTCCCGAAGACATTGGCATCAGGGCCAACTATGGAATCGGTGGTGCAGATACTGCATGGTTACCTTTTCTAAATAATTTTCTCAATATCCAGAGCAATGATTTTTTTACCGGCGAACAGGTTATGCTGCTAGGGCATTTCGATTTCGGTGACATCAAATACCTGATCGAAACCAACGCTTATGGCCAGGAAGAATTAATAGATGCTTACCGCCACGCCGTCACGTTGATTGATGAAGCGGTGGAGCAAATGATAAAGCTGATTGCCTCGTGTAAAAAGATCCCGATTGTAATTGGTGGAGGACATAACAATGCGTATCCATTGATAAAGGGTGTTGCTAAAGGGTTGTACAAAGCTGATATACTGCCATTGGCCCAGGTGAATGTAATCAACCTGGATGCACATGCAGATTTCAGGACTACAGAGGGAAGACACAGTGGGAATGCTTTCCGGTATGCCTCAGAAGATGGCTACCTTGGCAAATACTGCATTGTTGGGCTTCATGAAAATTATATTGCCCAGAATATTTTAATGGATATTCACAATGATCCTTTCATAGACTATATCAGTTACGAAGAAATATTCCTGCATGAACGAAAGAACTTTATCCAGGCTGTCGCACACGCAACAGCTTTCACGGAAGATACCTATACCGGCATAGAGCTCGATCTTGATTGTATTGAAAATGTGTTGAGCAGTGCTGTTACCCCTGCTGGCATCAGCGCTTTGCACGCAAGGCAATATGTAACTTATGTGGCACAGGACTCCAAGCCGGCATACCTGCATATTTGCGAAGGCGCTGCGCAATTATCCGATGGAAGGAAGAGTGAACGTACGGGCAAACTCGTCAGCTATTTAGTAAGTGATTTTATAAAAGAATCGTCCGAATAAAACCGGGAATATTTCGTTTACCAATAGTACGTTTTGTAAATCCAATCGTTGGAATAAAAAGAATTTGACAAAGAAATTAATCGTAGATTGATTAAAAAAAATGCCAGCATCTAAAAACAGACCCCAGCATCAAACCCATCAGCAACATCATCATGCGCCTCCTAATTCGAAGCCAAAGAAAGTGCGCAAGGTTGTGAAAATTGCCATTGTATTTTTTGGCTTACTGGGTATTGGTATAAGTTATTTTATTGCCGGTGGTAGTTTACTTTCTATAGCTTCAGGAGCTGTCATCGGTGCCGTTGCGGGCTACCTGTTTGGCTCCCAGATGGATAAAACACTTCGCAACAAATAATGCATTATTCCAATGGAGTTGTAATCTATCTAATCAAATCAGCGATCTCTTTTTCTTCAACGATCCCTTCCTTACGCCAAACCTGTTTTCCATCTTTGAAGAGGATGAAAACCGGCAAATCAGTCACTTTGTAGTTTTTTAAGATCTCCTCGTCTCTGCCACCATCTACTTTCACAAGCGTGAATTTACCTGCAAAACTTTTTTGAAGGTTGCTCAGCACCGGTTCCATCTTTTTGCATGGAGGACACCATTCAGCACCAAAGTCAACCAACACTGTCTTTGAGCTATTCACAGCATTGTTTAATTCATCCAGGCTCATTTGTTTTTCATTCAAATTTCCTTCCACTGGTCTGTCGGCAAATTTCCATGCGTTAATACCTCCTTTCAGTTCATATACTTCGCTGTATCCCATCCCCCTCATTTTTTTAGCCGCGGCTGCACTTCTACCACCACTTAAACAATACATATACACCGGCCTGGTTTTATCAATAAAACCGATCCTTCTTGCAAATTCATTTTGATCCTGCCAGTCAGCAAGCAGCGCATTTTTAATATGCCCCGACTTATATTCTGAAGCAGTTCTCACATCCAATACCTGCACAGTGTCCTTGCCGCTGGTATAATTCTCAAAATCAAGAGGAGTTAAACTGGTATTGGTTTGGGCCTTACCCGAGATGGCATTTAACAACAAAAAGGGTAAGAGGCAATGTAAAACGGCTTGACGCATTGGAGTGAATTTTACGCAAATTACTACAGATAAGGCAAGGAGTCGTACTTGAGCAATACAAAAGATTTTTATCTCACAGCAAGTTGATTAGAAATATTTACCGGATTAAGCGAAGTCAATCTCTTAATTACCCTGAACATTATACGCTCAAATTTTTGGCTTCACTTTTCATTCCTTCCAGCTATTGCCTTTTCTTTAAGTTACAATTTGCCTTTTCTTCTTTTATTTAATGAACGCTGGTTGTAAAAACTTCACTTGCCTTTTTAATATTTTGCTGAAACGCTATTGTCAACAGACCTTTTGTGGAGAACGGATAATTTGAACTCAAGTCGTTTTATTGAATCCGCTCATTCTAAAAGTGACTTCTGCATTAACGACATCTTATAATACTTTGAACCAACGCTTTGATATTAATATTTATTTTGCCATATTGTGCGCTATTCCCCCATCCTTCGCAAAACCCAACAGCTTATTTCGGGAACCTGGTTTACCGCGTTTACTCAAAACAAGCCGGTAAGCATTAATCCATCTTCCAGCATGTACCATAATGATACAATTCAAAATTTCTGTACCTGTATATTACTGTTTAAAAAAAATGAGCTGGTTTTTGCTATTGCTGTTATTTTACTTAACCAGCTATGGTCAGGACAAGACGTTTAGCGACAGCATAGCAATCATTGATGATAACAGGCCGCCCGGTCTCGTAATTCAACAGCTTCAGTTAACAACTATCAAATTTATAAAAGAACCGAACAACCGCGTTGACACTGGTCTTGTAGGAGACAGATATTATTATCTCCTGCTCAAATTAAACTCAACAGATTCCTCGGTGAAGGAAATGTTTTTATCCATCGACAATACCAGCCTTGATACAATACAGATTTATAAAATGATTGCCAATGGAACTGGTATACAGCTTTACCAGGGAGGCAGCAATATGCCATTCAACAGTAGCCGGAATTATGTGTGGCATACCGCACCACTAACAATCGGTGCAGTCCCCTCATATTACCTCGTGGCTATAAAAGCTCCATACAAAAACCTGAATGTCCGGTATGATATTATTGAGCAGGATTCATTGCAAAAAAGATACGCCGATTATCAACGCTATGTGTTTTTTTACATGGGTATTGTAAGTATGATTGCACTGGTAATGTTCATTGCATTTGTGTTATTCAAACAGGCTGTGTTTGGTGCCTACCTGGGTTATACAGTTTGTGCAGGGGGATGGATACTGGCTCATTACGGTTGTGTCTTTCCCATGCTATATCCCAGTCATCCTGTGATCAATCAAGTCATCAAACCCATTACCAGCCTCGGCGCCAGTTTATTTTTAATGATTGTACTGTTCCAGGTATTTCGCAGTAGCCTGCAGCTAAAGCGATGGTTGCAACTGTTGTTAACGGTTGCAGTGTACTTTGTAACGATACTTATGGCAAGCATGCTTTTACTAATGATACCCCATTTAAACGGCACGTTATATACTATACTGGTTGCTGCCTGGCAGGTTGGTTTGGTTATTTCCATTTGTATTATTGTACTTACGCCGTTTTGTTTTTTACGCACCGGTTATACCGCCAAAGTATTCGCTGCTGCCGTTCTTGCCATCTGTGTAATGACCATCGTACAGCAGGTTGCCAACCTGGGTTATATTACCAGTTTCTTTGTTAATGAGCATGGCATTACAGTCGCCAGCCTGCTCGAAATCTCCATCATGGCCTTTGGCTTGTTTTATAATTTTTATAAAGAAAAAAGGACAAAAGAAAACCAGGTAGCAGAACTGGAAAAGGAGCAAAATGAAACGTTGAAAAAACTGATTACTGTGCAGGATAACGAACGCAAAAGAATAGCCTCAGACCTTCATGATAATCTCGGCCCATTACTCGCAGCACTCAAAATAAATTTTCGCCGTATCATCCACAGCAAGGACAGCCTGCAACAAAGCCTAGTTGATAAAACCGAAAACATTATTGACGACTCGATAGCAGAAATACGAAACGTGGCGCATAACCTTATGCCAAAGGGGCTTTCGGCTAACGGGCTCATCAGCACGCTCAACGAATACTTTGAAGGCATTGAACAACTCTATAATAAAAAGCTATTATTCCACCACCTGATTGATGCCTCACTCACACACGAATTGCAGACCAACCTCTACCGCATTATTTGCGAACTGGTACTCAACGCTGCCCGCCACAGCCAGGCGGCAACAATTAATATTAATATACAAACTACGCCAACAATTATACAAGTAAGTGTTTACGACGATGGGCAGGGATTCACCCGGAAGTTGAATGGGCAGGTAAATACATTGGGCTTGCAGAGTGCAGAAAGCAGGGTATTGTACGTGAAGGGGACCTTTATTTTGCAAAGTGAAAAAGGCAAGGGCACATTGATTGATATAACAATACCGTTATAGTTTAACAAGGCCCATCGCCGCCGCCTTTAGCATTAACCCGATGCGGTTTTTAACACCAAACTTTTCAAACAGGCGTGCCCGGTAAGTATCCACGGTAGATTCACTTAAAAACATTTTTTTAGCAATGGCTGAATAGCCCATTTCTGAACAAACATATTGTAGCAATTCATTTTCCCTTTCGGTAAGTTCCGGCGCATTGCTATCCGGTAATTTTTTGGTGACATGCTTGTGAATATTCTCCGTAATGATTGGCGTATAGTAGTAGCCAAATTTCACCACCTGTTCCAGCGCATTTTGTAATTCTTCTGCCCCGATGTTTTTTAACAGGTAACCCTTTACACCATATTGCAGCATTTGTATCACGCTGTTATCATCTTCCTCCATGGTAAGCGCCAGCACTTTAATCGTCTGTTTATTTTCATAGATCCATTTGGCCACTTCTGTACCGCTCATACCAGGCATCACAATATCCAGTAATACAATGTCGGGCATAGCTCCATCTTCTTTCAGTTGCTCAATGGCCTGTATGCCATCCTGCGCCGTCCAGCAAACGGTGAAGCCCTCAAAATCATTGATTAATCCGGCAAGCGAATCACTGAAAATTTTATGGTCAT
>JBDSAP010000290.1:0-55593 GCA_039922055.1 Ferruginibacter sp. | reverse complement strand
GATCACATGTGGTGTACCACTATCGAGTAATGCTTTTGTTTTTTCCTCGGATTGACTGAGAGAATTATTCATATTCATTCTCACCCGATGATCGTACTGTAAGGTATGGCTTCCTTCAGCTTTCAATTTTTCTCTCATTGCATCCAGCTCTCCTGTTGTATCGAAGGCGTAGTAAGCATGGCCATCTTTTACCAGTTGGTCAGCATATTGCCTGTAAGCCTCCTTTCTTTCGCTTTGGCGATAAGGGGCATAAGGCCCCCCATGCAGCACACTTTCATCAGGAGTAAGGCCGCACCAGTTAAGACAATCAAAAATGTATTTCTCTGCACCTTCAACAAATCTTGTTTGATCCGTATCTTCTATCCGTACAATAAAATCACCTTTATACTTTTTTGCAAATAGATAATTATACAAAACTGTACGCACACCACCTAAATGAAGACCTCCTGTGGGACTGGGAGCAAACCGAACTCTTACTTTGTTAAACATGGAGCAAAGATAAGCCGGTAAGTAAAGGGTAAGAAAAAATTGATTGGTATCTCAATTCCATATACTGGTTATCAGATTGTGAACTGCACGGAAGTAAGAGTTTAAAAACTACCTTGATCAAAATAAAAAAACGCCTGTAAAAGGCGTTTGATAATAATAGCTTTTGTTTCGTATTAACTCATTAATTAGCGAAGAAGAAAAGTTGTTGGCGAGCCGCCATCAATAGAAATGGTTGCAATCTTATCGCAAGCACCATCGCCGAAGTCAATCACGGCATTATGGTTAGGGCCCTGCAATTTTATTTTTCCTTTTGAAATATTTTCGCAGATGGTCTTTTTTTGCAAAGCTTCCATAATTTCTGAAGTTCGGCTTACCCCATTTGAATTGGTAACGGTATGATTGCCTGTGATTGAAAATACATCGTCGAGTAGGTTCCGCGGCGTAGCCCAGCCTTCTACCTGTACCACCTCTTTTACTCCACTGTGCAACCAATACTTTCCTGCAGGATTAGTGATCTTACCATTTTCCACTTTTCGCTGCCATCCTTTCACCTGTCCAGTGCTGGTATTCGTCCATGTTATAACACCTTCTTTTTTAAAACCATTCACAAAATAGCCGTCAAACGTGAGAACGGCTGTAGAGCCTGCTTTTCTTACAGAGTCAGAAAGTATGATCTTTATTTTTCCTTTACGGGTTATTCCGTTTGGTGCTGTACATCCGCTACCAAAATCGATGGCAATGTTTTTAGGGAAGCTGATAAGCGGTGTTATAGTAACAGTAGCGCAACCCAATATTCCCATAGTCTCAGAGACGCCGACAGGTTTTTTGCCAGCAAGATTATTATCCGTGGCCGCTTCCATAAAAATATCATTGGCGTCTTCAGTAAGATTGTCGGCTATTGCGAGGTCTGTGCCTAATTCAAGCGTAGCTTCGATCTCATCTTTTGAATTACCTGCATTATCGGTTTTTTTGCAGGAAGTAAATCCAATTGCGCAGGAGGTAAATACTATTGCAATTGCCAGGTGTTTTGGTTTCATAATTAAGGGTTTAGTTAAAGTTTTTGTAGTGCGGCTCTGACTACAAGTTTTAATAGTGGTTTAATCTGTTTTAAAAATAAATTTGTAGATGCGTTACTTTATTAAAACGCCGTTCTGGCTAAAGAAATTGTACGGGAGTTGCACGTGGCAAATGCCAACCAACGAAAAGATCATCTATCTAAGTTTTGATGATGGACCGCATCCCGAGGCTACTCCGTTCGTATTAGCAGAGTTAAAAAAATACAACGCAAAGGCCACTTTTTTCTGCATTGGAAAAAATGTTGTGGGCTTTCCTGGTGTGTATAAGCAAGTGGTGTTAGATGGACATGCGGTGGGAAATCATACATACAATCACCTGAACGGATGGAAAACAAAAGATGATGCTTACATGAATGATATTGCACTCGCAAAAGACTATATAGATTCAAATTTATTCCGACCGCCTTACGGAAGAATAACCCGCTTCCAATTGAAACTGTTAGCGAGTAACCAGTATAGGTTGTCACCAGTAATGTGGACCGTTTTGAGCGGAGATTTTGATGAAGGAATCAATGACGAAAAATGCCTGGATAACGTAATTAGAAATACGAAGAATGGGGCTATTGTTGTATTTCATGACAGCGAGAAAGCTTTTACAAAATTGAAGTTCGCTTTGCCCGGCGTGTTGAATTATTTCACAGATCGGGGATACAGGTTTGAAAAAATTGACCTTGCTAAAAACTCTATAAAAAAGAATGGGCCTGGGTAGAAACCCTGGCCCGTTTTTAATCCGTACCCTATGAAAACTGACCGAAAGGTACAAAGTAGTTTCTGAAATAGCAATATTTTTTTTAACATATTTTTTCTTAATAAAATATTGTGGTTAAAGTATTTGTACATCATTGTCCAGCGCGGCTTTTAGCAATTTTACCAGATAGAATTTGGTTCTAACATCGATTAATTTCTTGTTTAATTTTAAAGAATTTTCCCCTTATATGAAATTGATAGATACACACTGCCATTTATATTCGAAAGAGTTTGAGCCGGACATTGACGAGGTGATAAATAGAGCCGTTGATGAAGGTGTAGAAAAGTTCTATTTGCCAGGTATTGACAGCACTGTTATAAAGAGTATGCTTGCTTTGGAAGAGCGTTTTCCTGGAAAATGCTTCGCAATGATGGGGCTGCATCCCTGTTCTGTAAAAGAAGACTTTGCAAATGAATTAGAAGTGGTAGAGGAATGGTTGAGCCGAAGACAATTTGCCGCAGTGGGGGAGATAGGTCTTGATTTTTACTGGGATAAAACTTTTGTAAAAGAACAAGAACAGGCTTTTAGAAAGCAAATAGAATGGTCTTTATTGTATGGGTTACCGATTGTGATCCATACCCGTAATGCGATGCAACAAACTATTGACATTGTAAAAGAATATGCGCCCCGCGGAGTACGCGGGATTTTTCATTGTTTCAGCGGAAGCTATGAAAATGCACAAGAGATTATTGGTACTGGCTTTTACCTGGGGATTGGAGGTGTGCTCACCTACAAAAATGCCGGGTTAGCAGAAGTATTGGCAAATATTGACCTTGAGCATTTTGTATTGGAAACAGATGCACCTTATTTAACGCCGGTTCCATATAGAGGTAAAAGAAACGAAAGCGGCTATCTAAAATATATTCTCGAAAAGCTTGCAATTCTAAAAAATTGTTCGGTGCAGGAAGTTGCCGAAGTAACAACGCGGAATGCTGAAAAAATATTCGTCTTATAAACCTTGATAGTGTATTTTTGCCGTCCTTAAAATTGGAGACTTGTCCGAGTGGTTGAAGGAGCACGCCTGGAAAGTGTGTATAGGGGAAACTCTATCAAGGGTTCGAATCCCTTAGTCTCCGCTGTTTTTTTATTTGATGGTAAATTTGCCAATAGACTCAAATTTGATGAGAATCTAAAAGGAAGCTGTTTCTGCCACCCCTTGTTTGTCCCGTTTACTCCCTTCGTCGTACCCGTTGAATTTATAGCTTCATAAGACTTTCCCGCGAAATTTATTGTACTATTTTTTTATAGTAGCCACTCTATTTCCAAATAATGCAAGTTATTAATGTGGAAATCAAATTTCAGTTGGGTATTTTATGCAACAAAAAACCCTTCCGGTAGCGGAAGGGGTTTTAAAAAATTGAAGTTGCAGTTTATTTAATATCTATGATATTAGCATCGCCACCACCTATACTCTTGTCTGTTGTTATCCTGTCTTCACTTATACCTAATGTTTCAACAAGATAGTTCTTAACAGCAGTTAATTTCTTATCTGCCAAAGATTGTTGAGCTTTTGAAGCACCGGGATAAGCAGTAATTGTAATAGTACAATTTGGGTTATCTTTTAGTTTAGATGCAACTGAAGATATCATTGCTTTTACATCTGCACTTAAAGTATTACCCTTCATTGAAAGGCTTGGATAATCGGTTGGACAATTGCTTCCCATAGTTCCAGCTTTCATCAAAGAATCTAAAACTGAGCAACATGCAGGATCTGGGCATTTACCAACTCCATCCGCATCAACTGGTTGACATTCTGTAGGAGTAATTAATTGTTTATCCTTCCAATCAGGCACACCATCATTATCGGTATCCTTAGTTACACCATGCGAATCAACAGGAGATCCGGCAGGAGTATTAGGTTCTTTATCAAACATATCCGCTACACCATCACCGTCAGTATCAGTTTTAAGACCCAGGATTTCTGATTTAACAGTATCGATTTGGTTTTGTAAATTGGTATTTACTCTTGCAGCCGGGTTATCAAATAGCAATTGAGGTTTTGATTTATTACCAAGAGCGAACTCTATCCCAAGGAACCCATAAGAGAATTTGTCTTTTTTAACTGTGCTGCTTTGGCCCTGAGGAACTGTCCAATAAGAGTATCCGTCAAAATTATCTCCATCAACAAAATGCATGCGATATCCAAGATCAAGATTAATCATTCTAGCCACATTGATCTTTAAACCTAAACCAACGGGAACAAAGAATTCTTTTTTATTTTCGACATTATCATAAGGAGTTAAGGTAGTACTACCTTTACGTTGAACTTGAACACTGTAACCAGCGAGGCCAGCTCCAGCAGAAAGATAAGGAACGACTTTGGTTTTCTCTCTCAACCAGTTAATATTTCCAAATGTTAGCTGACCGGATATACTCCCAGACCATTTTAACTTGGTTTCAAAACGGGTAACTGCCCTATTGGGGGCCTGACCATTTCCTAACGGCTCATCCTGATTACCATGTAACTTTCCTCCAAGAAAATCTGCCTGTAATCCTAAGTAATGGGTTAGTTGATATCTAATGTTAGCTCCGTATCCCAAATCCAATTGCGGATTAGAATAGTCATTGGACCCGCCAATTACGACTGAAGGGGTCAATACGCCCGCATTAATTCCAACTGAAAATTTCCGGAATTGGCTACTTCCTGAAAAAGGTGCTACAGTGTTATATACTACTGGGGCTGTATCCTGTGCAAAAACACAAAAGGATAATGTTAGAAATAGTGCTGCGAAGGCTAGCTGTTTTCTTAAAATGTGCGGCATAAAAATTAGTTTCGTTTCTCAAAAATGTTATTGATTGTGTGCAAATGTATAACATTTATTAACAACCAGTTAAGAATTAAAATACAATAGTTACATCTTTTGTAATGTAAGTATGGGAACAATTATACGACAAAAAATCGTGCCATACCCCATAAATGCCAAAAAAAAATTAATGAGATAATATTTTATAATTGACTGAAAACTAAAAGACTGGACAAGTAATTTAATTTTTCGATTTTGCAATTAGGTGTGTAGGTCTATTTCATGCTTATTTTAGACAAGATTTTAATAAATTTTCTCAAGCATGTTCAAGGAAATTGGGGGAGCCTCATTTCAACTATTACAAGTATAATAAATTATAAATTTCTTGTCTATTTATGTGGAAGAGATTAATAAAAAACCAGTTTTCTAATAGTGAGGTGACCTTTAATTATTCACTAGTAAACTAAAAATTAAGTTTGCTTACTTAACTTGCGGCTTGGTTTGGATAATTTAAACCCAGCTTTATTTTTATATGGCATTAAATTTCCTAATGGGGAAAACAATAAATAGTATAACAACATTATTAGTTAGTCCCGGATTTGGTACGTGGCCCCAGAACTTCATTACTTACCTGTACTCGCTTATTTACCGATTTGAGGCTTTTTTCAATTATAATGAAAAAGTATTTATTTCTGGGAGGCATAGTTTTTTTAACTGTATTGTTAGATTTGGCTTATTCGTAGAATAGTTAGCCCGTATAAAGAAAACGATTAAAATAGAATCTAACATCTTTCTTCTTATACTCACTTATTTCCAATGAAAATTTTAGTAACCGGGGCAGCAGGATTTATTGGTATGCATACCTCGATTAAGTTGGCAAGCGAAGCTCATGATGTTATCGGTATTGATAATATTAATTCATATTATGATGTAAATCTAAAATATGGTAGACTTAAAAACCTGGGAATCAATAAAGATGAAATACTTTATAATAAGAGGGTAACCGGAATAAATAATTTTTCGTTCGTTGAACTGGATCTCCAGGACGCCGGAAACTTGATGGCTTTATTTTCAGTGCACAGATTTGACATTGTAATAAACCTCGCTGCTCAAGCCGGTGTTCGCTATTCAATTACCAATCCACGAGATTATATTGAGTCTAATATTGTAGGCTTTTTTAACATACTTGAAACTTGCAGAACATTTCCGGTCAGGCATCTAATATATGCCTCAAGCTCCTCGGTGTATGGCAATACCACGGAAATTCCTTTTAAAATAAATCAGAATACTGATCAACCAATATCATTATATGCAGCTACAAAAAAATCAAATGAATTGATGGCATTTACTTATGCCCATTTGTACAAGATCCCCATATCAGGATTACGCTTTTTTACAGTTTATGGTCCATGGGGCCGGCCCGACATGGCATATTTTAGTTTCACGAAAAATATATATGAATCAAAACCGATACAATTATTTAATGCGGGGGACCTAAAAAGAGATTTTACTTATATAGATGATGTTGTTGGAGCAATAAATAGGCTATTGATTGCTACACCGGATGACGGACACGAAGCTGCACACAAAGTCTACAATATTGGCAATAATCGACCGGAAAGTATTACCTATTTTTTATCTGTACTTGAAGGGCTAATAGGGCAAAAAGCAATAATTGAAGAAAAGCCTAAACAAGCTGGCGATGTGGATATAACATATGCCGATTGCAGCGAACTTAACGCTTTAATAAATTTTGAACCCCGCACACCGATCTCCCTTGGATTGAAATTTTTTGTTGCATGGTACAATGAATATTATAAGGTATAATAGGTTTACGTATTGCCTTATTAATCAAGCATTGTAGTTATCGAAATATACTCCGGTATTAACGACCCCTATATGGTGCTCCTTTTAAAAAAGAAACAATTACTTTTGCGCCAAAATACCATTTTAAGTATTGGCCTTCTTTTGAAAGCGGTTAATAAGGACAAAATCTGGTGAGTAAATAATTTCGGTATAGAAATATAGTTATTTCGAATTAGTTGTTAAGGTCAGGAGTATTCAAGTAACTCAATGAATGTGATTGAGAGAGGCGAAGCCATCAAGAGACTTCAGCTTATTTATTGGATTTAGATTATTTTGGTACGGAAAAATTAATAAAATCCATTATAATTCCGAGTGCTGTTTAAACGTTCAAATAAAATTTAAGTATAAAAATTGCCACTATTTTGCCTATGTTAAAAATATTTAAACCCGCATTGTTTTTTGTGATTATTCCGATGATCGCGTTTAGTATGGTGTCCTGCACTTCTACAAAACAAGTGGTATATCTATATGATTTAAAAGATACAGCCGCAGGAAGTTTAAACAATGCTCAGATGACTTTTGAAAATCCTATTCAAAAAAATGACCAGTTATGGATTGCGGTAGGGGGAAGTAATCCGTTAGATCTAATTGCTCTCAATTCTGCCAACGGAACGGTTTCGGCAACGGGTCAAATAATGCCGGCCATCACTGGACCAACCATCGGTTATCTTGTTGAAGCAGATGGTAATATAAAAATGCCTTACATAGGTAAAGTGAAGGCGGAGGGCTTAACTCGAATGGAACTAGAAAATGCACTCACAGATTTATTTAAAGACTATACCAAAAACCCAGTTGTTAATGTACGATTTTTAAACTATAATTTTTCTGTGATGGGTGAGGTTAACAATAGAGGGAGATTTAATATGCCAAATGAGCGTACAACAATATTGGAGGCTATTAGCATGGCGGGGGATTTGACTGACCTGGGCAAACGGGACAATGTGTTGGTAGTTCGCGAGGTGAATGGAGAAAGAAATTTTGCGAGGGTTAACCTGTTATCAAAGGACCTTTTTAAGTCTCCGTACTATTATCTAAAAACCAATGATGTGGTTTATGTAGAACCGGTCAAGGCGAAATTCATTTCCCGCACCGGTGTTCCTCAATACCTTAGCATAATAGCCGTAGGGCTATCTTTACTTATCACTATAATAAATCTTCGTAAATAAAACATATTTGTCATAATGGCCAACAATACTCAGGTTTTTAGTGATCAGGACGATACTTTAGAACAAAAGGATAGGTTAAGGCGCTTTGTATCCAGAACAATCCCTTATACTCCTTTAATAATTTTTGTTTTGTTGCTAGGTATAGCAGGCTCTTATTTTTATCTACGATATGCAACCCAAATATATGCTGCCAAGGCAAGGGTACTTGTAAACGATGATACCCAGCAAAAGAATACGAACCTGTTAGATATTATGCAGTTGGATACAAGGAATTTATCGGCTGAAACTGAAAGGGAGATGCAAATATTAAGTTCGAAAGATTTATTGGGTTACCTGGTGTCTAAATTACAATTGAATGTGCAGTACAGCCAGAAAGGCTTTGTAAAAACCGGGGAATCTTATAAAAACATACCTTTTAGACTTGAGCTACAAAGCCCTGATTCGGTTACGTCGACCGTTACAGGTGAAGTTGAAGTCATTAATAATACCATTCGCTTTAATGGAACTTCTTACCCTGTGGATACTTTATTGCGGACTGAAATGGGCAATGTACGTTGGCATATTAACAGAGACTATAAGTCTGCATTAGAAGTTAATAAATGGTTTGTGACTGTGTTACCAATGTCTAATGAAGTGAATATATTGCAGGCAGCATTAAATATTCAACCAATTTCAAAGCAATCCTCAATTTTGGAATTATCCTACATTGACCCGATACCTGAACGTGGTGTGAATATTTTAAAGAATCTTATTATTTTATACGGTACTACCACAGTAGATTATAAAAGCAGACTTTCTGCAAATACGCTGAGTTTCTTGGACGAAAGATTACGGTTAGTTTCAGAAGAGCTTAGTGGCGTCGAAAAAAATTTACAGACCTTTAAATCAAACCAGGGCATTGTTGACCTAGGCGCCGAAGGCACTCTATTTTTAGAAAAATTAAAAGATACCGACACCAAAATTGGGGAACTTGATGTGCAAATGGACGTGTTGCAGCAAATAGAGCGGTATGTTACCAACAGAAACAATACAAATAACAAAATTCCAGCTACGCTTGGTAGCACAGACCCGGTATTAACCGAACTGCTTAACCAGCTTTATCAGTCAGAATTTGAGTTGGAAAAAATGAAGCAAATTTCCGGTATTAAAAATCCACAGGTGGCAGTATATGAAGACGCGATCGCTAAATTAAAACCGAGTATCCTAAGCAGTATTAATAATTTGAAAATGAGTATGCAGGCAAGCCGTCAACGCCTGCAAACGGATAACAACAAAATAGGTTCCACCCTAGGTAAAATACCTCAAAAGGAAAGATTATTATTGGATATAAGCCGTCAGCAAGGCATTAAAAATGCTATCTATACCTTTCTATTACAAAAAAAAGAAGAATCAGCAATTGCTGCCGCAGCGATTTTACCCAACTACAGAGTAATTGAGAAACCTGAATTTTCCGGAAAAGTAGCGCCGGTTGCAATGAAAATTTACGCAATGGGAATTTTCCTAGCGTTTGGGGTGAGCATTCTTTTTGTATATTTTAAAGAATTTTCTAATAATCGATTGCAATTCAGGTCTCAAATAGAAAGCAGGTTGTCTATTCCGATTATTGCCGAATTATCTTTTCAGCCTGGTGAGACCGCCAGCCCGATTGTGGTAGGTTTGGGTAACCGAAGCCTTATCGGAGAACAATTTAGGGAGCTCAGAACCAATCTTAATTATATTACAGCCGTAACAAAAGAAAAATGTAAAATAATCTTAACCACTTCGTCTATACCGGGGGAAGGGAAGAGCTTTGTTTCGATAAATACAGCTGTAAGCCTATGTTTGATTGGTGCCAAAGTTGTATTGCTCGAATTTGATTTACGTAAACCTAAAATAAGTAAAGAATTGGGTATACTTCGTGAGCCTGGACTAAGCAATTATTTGATTAATAAGGCCACCGAAAACGATATTATTAAAGCGCATCCTACTATTTCCAATTTTAATATTATTCCCTCTGGCCCTATACCTCCCAACCCTGCGGAATTAATAAGCAGCCCAAAACTTATAGAACTGATGGAGTATTTAAAACAACACTTTGATTATATTATCATTGATTCGCCCCCTGTAGGTGCTGTTACTGATGCAAAAATACTGGCAAGTATAGCCCATGCAACCTTATATATAATTCGACACAATTACACTAATAGCTCTTTCCTGCAATTAATTAGCGATATTCAACAAAAGAGTATCCTGCCTAATTTAAATATTGTATTTAATGGGATTGCTACTAAAAAAATCTTCGGTTACAGTTATGGACAGGGATATGGCTATGGCTATGGATATGGATACGGGTACGCAGAAGATGACAAAAAGACCCGAAAAAATAAGGCATAAATATGTCGAAAATCAGACCTCAAACCCTTCTATTATTTCAAAATTAACTATCAAAAATTAGAGTTTAGATCTTTATAGTTCTGTGTCCAACAATCCGGAGAGTTTTAAAAGTAAGCGTGTTTTATTATCTGCTCTTTTAGTTATGACCTCTATAATCTTTAAGAAGTTAATGGAAATTTTTGAGTATGTTAATTCGGTTAAAAAATGAAGAACAAAGTTTTAATCTTTCTTTTTCTTATACATTTAATACTAGATGGATATTTAAGGCTGGTAAATAAGGGAACTTCTTTTTTGAACGTTATAATATTTCCAATATTGTTTATTAGTATTGGGTATAACATTCTGCAAAATGGGGTAGTCCTCTCCCGCGCTATATATTCCTTTTTGTTATTTTTTTTATTTATTTACATTTCGTTTGTTTTTAGTGATTTAATTGCAGGGTCTGGCATTGATATACTTGAGAATCTCGTATCCGTAATTTCATTATTCCTCTGGCCCTCACTTTTTTTATATTTTTCCCAACAAAGATTTAGGTTAGAATCGGCGAAAAAGTTATTTAGGTTTATACATTTTGTCGGAATTTTAATAGCGCTTAATTGCTTAATACCCTTTTTATTTTATTTGGCAAATGGTACAGTGGTGGGAGAATTTGTGATATCTGAGGGTAAGGTACGATCGTTTGGTTATTTGACAGATCAAGTAGGATTTGCGCTTGTTTATTTTTTTATAAATTCCATGTATAATAGGAAAATTCTTTTCGTGTTTGTGTATGCCGTTGCTATTGTGGCTACAGGAACCAGAGCGGCAATACTATTAGGTGCAATTGCAGGATTAATAACATGGTTCTACAGACCGCGAAACAACAAGGGTAGCCTAAATAGAATCAGGATCAATTTTTTTTTGGGGGGCGCAATAATTTATGTTATTTTTTTTACCGGGTTTATCAATAGCTTTCTCAACATATTCGATATGAGATTTAATTCAGTATCTGTTGAGAATACAAGCACACAAAGAATAGCAGCAATGAAATCTGGTATAAGTATTTTTCTTGACAACCCAATTTTCGGCATAGGCTATGGTAATTTTTCGAGTACGGTATTACACAAAAAAAAATTATTATCGTTGTTTGATTCGGTGCAAAATGCAGATGAATACCAGACAGCGGTGTTTTCGAGTGCGCAAAATCAAATCATTGATATTGCAGCAAATGGAGGGATACTTAGCCTTTTAGCAGTAATATTTTTTTTATATTATTGTATTAAAAGAATCAGGCTTTTAATTAAATTTTCAATTCTTGAAGACGAGTTTAAAATTATCCTGATTTATCTCATTTCCATGTTATTGTTTGATCAATCTGCACTTTATTTATTTAATTTCGGGATTTGCTCATTTTTATTAATGATGTTCTTAGGCCTTGCCAACGCTCGCTACCAATTACAACCAGTAGTAATAGAGGAGTCGCAACCATAACGCTTATTTAGGTATATACCAATTCTCTAATAATACATCTACAAATGAATTGCCAATAGTTAAAATGAGTTCGACGCTAACAAAAAAATCCATTTTTTCCGCTTCCAGCAATTTAATAGATACTTTCTTAAGAACGATCATAGCTTTAGCGGTCACTCCTATTATAACACATGGCCTTGGCGTGAAATCTTATGGAAGCTGGATAATTATTACTCAATTATTTGCTTATCTATCGCTCGCAAATTTAAATGCTGGCAGCACCTTAAAAATAAGGTTGTCAGTAATTCAACATGACCCCTTGCCTCAACCTAAACAGCAGCTTTTAGGTGCAGCGTTTAAGCTCTTCAAATATTCAGTACTTATTAGTCTTTTGTTTTGTTTTATAGCATTGTTCACAGCTCCATTTTTATTTTCAGATAATTTAACAGAGATATCGAATATTCGGCTTGCGATAGTGGTAGGCACTTTTGGGGTTATTGTTGAACAGTTTGGGGGAATAGCGGGTAATGCTTTGAGAGGGAATAATCTTGACTATAAAGGTTTAGGAATCCGGAGTATAATTATTATTCTTTCAAACAGTGTTATTGTTTTACTGGTTCTCTTAAAATTTGGAATTGTAGGATTAGCACTTGCTAGTTTTACAGGTTCCGTAGCATTCTGTATTCTTTGGTTTTTACTTGCAAAAAGGGAATTGCCATGGTTTAAGCAATTAAAGGTTAGCAGCGAAGAATTAAAGTTGTATGCCAGGCAATCTGCGTTAACATTAGGCCATTCTTTAGGAAATTACCTACTAACCAATATGGACGCCGTATTGATTGGAATAATAATGGGTAGTAAATATGCAGCCATGTATTTCATAAGTGTTACAATATTCCGCACTTTTTTTTTCCCTTTGATTAGTACATTGAACTCTTCTTCAGGAGCGGGATTGGCATTTCTTTTTGGAAGTGAAAATTGGGGCAGTGCGAAAGAGGTAATCTTACAATTGACAAAAGTATCCCTTATTTTATGTGGAGCTGCGGGTTTTTTTTATATTTTATTCAATAGGGAAATCGTCCATTTTTGGGTTGGAGATAGTTTTTATAGTAATGAACGACTTGAATATTATTTTGTAATCTTTTGTATCCTGCAGTCTATATATAGTTTAATGCATTATCTAATTGATGGCTTACAAATGTTTAAAATTAAGGCAAGGATTTCCGGAATGCTGGGATTTTTTTTTATTCTGCTTGCTATACCCCTTTTGTATCTTTTTAATCTAAAGGGACTTTTGATCGCTGCTTCCATTACAAGGCTAGCAGGAATATTTTTTTTAGTAAAAAGGATAAATAATAAAGTTCCATATTTAATTTCTGTTGCATTACTAATAAAACAGTTTTTAATTATTGCCATCATACTTTTTATAACATATTATTTAGCTTCACTACTGCCAATACTTTCTTTGATGCAATTTATTGGGTTTGCAGGGCTGAGTGCTTTTTTCTTGACGATCGGTGCTTATATTTTAATCCCGGTGGCTTTCAAACAAAGGATAATATCTAATCTACCCTTTTTTAAAAAGCAATAACAATTTTATTAAGTGTATGCACATTTGTCAAATCAGTAAAGATATAAGCTTGTTGAATTGGGATGAAACCTGCGAGCCTGTTCAACGCCAGGTATCTTATGTTACATATCTTAAAGAAAAACATCCTGAAGCTCAGATGACGATTGTTGTCCTGCATTATGGCCATTTTAGGGAAGCTTTTGTAAAAGATGCTATTCGTATTCTTCCTGTGAAAAACAATTTTTATAACCGGGTTTTCAAAGTTTTTTTTGTTTTGAAAAAATTAAATAATGCTCAACCGGTTAATATGATTACTTCGCAAAATCCTTATGATGAAGCATGGCCGGCCTTAATATTTTCAAAGTTGTATAATATTCCATCTATTGCGCAAATACATATGGACATATTTAACAAAGAGGCTGTACACGATTCGTTAGGCAATAGTTTTATTGGTAGCATAAGGTTATTTACTTTTAAACGACTAATTAGATACTTTACTGCAATACGTGTAGTGGGATCCCGCATTAAAAAAGATCTCATTCATCAAAACCTTGCTGATCCTAAAAGAATATTTGTATTGCCAGTAACAGTACCGTTGGTGGGAACAAAAATCAACGACAAGGAAGTTTGCGACTCCAATAGGCCCCTATCCATTTTATTTGTAGGAAGACTTGTACCGCAAAAAAATCTTTTTTTTTGGCTTGATATTGCAAAAGAAATTATTAAGCAACTACCAGCAGTTAGTTTTGATATTGTAGGTGATGGTTACCTGAAATCAGAGTTGCAGCAATATGCTGATAAATCCGGGATTGCGAACAGTGTTCATTTTCATGGAGAAGTTCGGAATGATTTACTGAAGGACTATTATAGTAAGGCAGATATTTTTCTAATGACTTCTAATTATGAGGGGTTTGGGAGAGTGATACTGGAAGCCGGTGTATTTGGCCTGCCGGTAATATCTACAAATATTACCGGCCCGGAGGATATTATTATTTCCGGTTACAATGGTTATCTATTTGAAACTGGTGACAAAGAGGGCTTTGTAAATTGTATAGTGGAATTGTTTAATAAGCCGCAGAAAAGAATCGAACTGGGAAGGAATAATCAAAAACATGTTATTGATAAATTTCAGCCCGCTAAATTGAAACAGGAATGGGTTGATTTATGGGTAAGGGTGCTTCCTAATCTTCCTCCTTCAATGAAAATGATTCGAAAGAGGACCTTGAGTAAATGGAAAAAAATTTGGACATCCAAATCTTCTTTGTGGCGCACTTTAACATACGAAATTGTGGAAGAAATACAGCTCATGGGGCTAACATTAGATATTGGGGGCGGAAAAAAAAATTCTTATCATCACCTATTCAAGAGTAAGGGACAAATAGAAACTATCAATATTGATCCTGATGTAAATCCCACCTATCTTTTTGATTTGAATAAGCCTATTGTCCTTGCTTCAGAGATTTATGATACAGTTATTAGCTTAAATACTTTTGAACATATATACCGTGATGAATTAGCAATAACCGAAGCTATCAGATTGCTAAAGCCTGGAGGGTGTTTCCATTTTTTTATACCATTCCTCTATAAAATTCATGCGGAACCGCACGATTACCATAGACGGACCGGCTTTTGGTGGAATAATAAACTATTGGAATTAGGGCTGAAACAAAATAATTTTCAAATTGATTCTTTGTGCTGGAATAAAAATTCAACTATCCAATCTGCCGGAGGCAGGCCCCTTTCTTTAACTATGAAGCTGTTACTTTTATTTGATGTTCTGAAGGACTCAAAAATAAATGAAACCCGCTTAAAGAATATACCAAAAAATGCGCTGTATTTAAATTATCCATTAGGCTATTATATAAAAGGAATAAAATGAGTTCACCAATACCTTTTTTTTGCCTTTAGCCCATTGTAATGCTTCTGTTCTTCTTTATTAAAATATTTCACAAAAAACTGTATGATGTAATAAGGTATGACATTTACAGTACTTATATAACCACCGATGATAAAGTAATTTTATCTGCAATTAAACGGGATATTGAATTTCGTATTTTATTTTATTTTCGTGTAGCCGCATATTTTAAGGAGCATGGTTTATTATTTGGTTCTGTTATTTATAAATTTTACTTCAATCTAAGTACCAGGTATTGCATCACTCTATATCCCGAAACGAAAATTGGGTTAGGTTTCCGAATTGGTCACATCGGTAATATTATAGTTCATAGTAAATCGGTTATTGGAAATAATGTGACAATTAGCCAGGGTGTTACACTGGGGAAAATCCATACCGGGAAAAAGCAAGGAACGCCCACATTGGGTAACAATATTTATATAGGCCCGAATGCAGTGATTGTAGGAAATATAAAAATTGGCAACGATATAATTATTAGCGGCAATGCCTTTGTTAATTTTGATGTGCCTGATAATTCAGTAGTACTTGGAAACCCCGGGGTTGTCCATCACAAAGAAAAACCCACCGCTGAAATTCTTAATTGTTTAACTTAATAGCTATCATTCATGGGCTATATTTTATAAATAAATAAATGACAGACAGATTCAAATATTATTTCAACAAGATTAAAATTTCCAGGAAATATTCGGCCAATGGATGGGGATTTATCAAATATTTATTTCTAACCCCTTTTTTCAGGGTATTTAATTTTCAATACAAGGGTGCCAGGTTTTTTATTAGAAGAGAAGATTTTGTTTCTTTAGATGAAATACTTGACGGAGATGAATACGCAATAATAAATAGATTGCCTCAAGACAAAAATCATATTGCATTTGATTTAGGCGCTAACATTGGACTTTTTTCACTTTATTTTCTAAATAGATTTCCTTTAGCAAAAGTCATCTCAGTAGAGGCTTCTACAAATACCTACGAAATACTTCAAAAGACAATACAGCACCAAAGAAATCCGAACTGGACAGGTATGAATAAAGCAGTCTATAATGAATTAACTACTATTTACTTTACAAACTCCGGTTCCAGTACCGCAAGAAAGATACTTGACAATAATTCGCATTCATCTGCAGAAAAATGCGAAACGATAACAATAAACGATTTAATTAACCTTGCCGGATCTAACGATACTATCAATTCCTGCATTACCATTAAAATGGATATTGAGGGTGCGGAAGAAAAAGTTGTTTTGCAAAATAATGGGTGGCTTGAAAAGGTTGATTTTTTAATAATTGAGTTACATGAAAATGTTGATAAACATAGAATTACAGATACCCTGAATACTTTTTTTAATTACACTTTAGATTTGAGCAGGGGTAATTCCCAAAAACCTTTATTGCTTTTTTCTAAACAGGAAATAAAAAAATAAGATCAGAGAGGGTATTAAGGTTTTTCATTTCCACAATTCAAAATTTTAAAATGTTCTGATTCAGAGGTTCCTACAAGTTCCAGATGAACGCTTGAAATAAATGAATTTATTAATTATAAACTTTGTGATGGATCCCCAATCACAAGTCTTGGCCTGGCAAACTAAAGTGGCATTCGCCTTGGGCCTGAAGTTTGAGAAAGTGTTTGTTGTTACACACGAAAAGAAAAATCTGGCAAATGTTCCGGGTAACATTAAGATTATTGTATTTCCAAATATTTTCCTGCGTGCTCCAATGCGTTGGGGGGGAGGTAAATATCTTCTGAATTTTTGGATTTATTACCTGCACCTAAAGTACCGGTTCGACAAGGCTTTCATTCATATGAATTTTGAATGGGCTTACTTCTTCTCCCCTTTTTTTAAGATAACCGGAATTCCTTTGTCCATTTGGTATGCTCACGGCTCTGTTAGTCCACGATTATATAAGGCTCATAAAATTGCGACCCGGGTAGTAAGTTCTACTAAAGAAGGATTTAGAATTCCTTCAGACAAACTGGTATTAATTGGCCAAAGTATTGACACAGAAATTTTCCCTTTGATGCACTTAAAGGAAATTTCCGGCGTGTTTATTTATGTGGGTAGAATTTCGCCCAGAAAAAACATCGACAAATTGATAGAGGTTGTCGATAGCGTTGTTAAGGCCAATCGCATAAAAAACTGTAAGCTTATGGTGGTGGGTGGTCCTTTAACCGATGATGATCGAAAATACGAGGCAGAATTATTCAGCAGAATTACGGCTTTGGGACTAAACGATCATATTGAGTTTACAGGACCGCTTTCGCAACTGCAAATAGCTGAAATGTATAAAACTGTATTCGCACATATGAGTTTTAGTGAAACTGGCAGTATGGATAAAACCCTGATGGAATCTTTATCCTGTGGCTGTCCCGTCTTAACATCCAATGATGCCGTAATTAATTTGTTGGAGGAAAGATATAGGATAACCAAAGAAGATATTACGGGTGCTGTTGATCGGCTTTGCTATATACATCAACACCAGGCCGAAATTGATAGATTTCAGTTGAGACAGATTGTAATAAATAAACATGACTTTAGCAGCTATATTGAAAAACTATCTTATAATATCGCCAGGTAAATATCTATGAGTAAAGTGCTCCTTGTAACAACAATTTATCCCCCGCAAATTGGCGGACCGGCGACGTTTATTAATCACTTCGCCCGCTTCCTTTCTGATAAAGGTCATAAGGTTTCAGTTGTATGTATTTCTGAAAAGAAATATCCGGAAATGGATAAAACAGAACCTTTCAATATTTACCGGATTACTCCAGGTTTTTTCAGAATAACTTTTCATCTTAGGAAATGGATAGCTCTGATTTGGTTTATATTGACTAATGACAAAATACTTATTAATGGAATATATGATGAATCAGCCGATATATGTATTCTTTTTAAAAAGCAATATATTTTAAAAATTGTAGGAGATTCTGCATGGGAATATGCCCGCAATAATTCCCTGACTACTTTGAATATAGATGAATTTCAAACTGCCGAAATCTTATCACCCCAAATTCAGGCAATTCGAAAGAAAATGCGCAAATATGTCATGAATGCCTTATTTGTATATGTTCCGAGTATGTATTTAAAAACAATTGTTCATGGGTGGGGAAAAGAAAAGGATAAGATAGTTGTTATTAACAATGGGGTTGAAATGGTTGAAGCAAAAACCCTTAAACCCAACACTCAAAATCTAACCTTTAAAATTCTTTTTGTGGGACGTATTACAAATTGGAAAGGGGTCGAATTCTTGTTGGCAGCGGTAAGAGATATTAAAAATATTGAACTGAATATTTGTGGTGATGGGCCTGCTTTAAACTTTTGCATTGAGCTCAACCGAAGATTGGGAAATAGTAATGTAAAATTTCATGGACGGGTATCACATGAAGTAATAAAAGTGCACCTTGAGAATACGGATATTTTAGTGTTGCCTTCATTATACGAAGGATTATCACACACTATCCTGGAAGCAATGGCATTTGGAAAACCATCCCTTGCATCTGCAATTGGAGGTAATCCTGAAGCGATTAAACATGCACACAATGGTATGTTATTTAATCCCTATGATCTTAATGAATTAAAGGACCAGATACTTTTCCTTCGTGACAATCCTGATTTTTTAATCAAGCTATCAGCCGGGTGTATTGACACGATAAACAAATTTGACTCCAAACAAGTATATACTCAAATCGAAAAATTAGTATGCTGAAAGAAAAGCTCAGTTATTAAAATTATAAACCAACCAATCATTTAACGGAAATTTTGTGAATTAGTAAAGGGTTGGTGCCTCCGTCACGATTAAAAAGCTCTTCGGAAAGATTACGATAATGTCACGATAGTTGAAAATTAGATTGGAATAAAAATAAAAAATGGAAATATTACATTATTGGCAAATCTCAGACGAAAGGATAAGTAATCCCATAAGTGGTGCTGAAAATCATTTGATGGTGCTTTTGCCAGCTTTGTCTAAGAAGGGCGTTAATGTTACACTGCTGGCAGGGTGTCATTACATCGGTATCAAAACTTCCGCAATCCTTGAAAAGTTGGAAAGCGAAGGAGTTAATATTGAAATAATTAGGCTTCCCGAAATATTGAAGCGGCATAACAAAATAGAGAAAAAGCTCAGGGTATTATATTCTTATTATAAAATAACTAAAGCATTTAAGAAGCATAATAATAAGATTTTTCATCTTCACTTAAATTTATTTCACTTTCCGTTGGTGGCTAAAATGGTAGGAAGTAAAAAAATAGTGTGTAGTGTGCATGCAGATCTTCCTGCCTATAACAATCGCTATTATAAAAAATGGTTTAACATTTTAGCAAAAAAAGGAGTACAATTTATTGCGATTACCGATCATGTAAGAAATCATATGATTGAAAAAGCTGGCCTTCCTCCCACAGCTATACAAACTATCCATTATGGAGTGCCCCTACCGGTTAGTCCCATACAACCTCATACAAGAAATGAAATAAATTGTCCACAGGATAAATTTCTTATAGGTTTTATAGGCAGGTTAACGTCTCAAAAAAATATTAATGTTTTGTTGACTGCATTGGCAGCAATTAATAACGACAATATACATTTGGCAATTATTGGCGAAGGCCCGCTCAAAGAAGACTTGTTAAATACAGTTCAGAATCTTGGAATTAGTAAGCAGGTAAATTTTGTGGGTTATGTTGACAATGCCGTTAATTTAATGACGGTGTTTGATGTGTTTTGCCTCCCTTCAGATTGGGAAGGATTAGGGTTGGTACTGATAGAAGCGATGTTTCAACGAGTACCTATTATCGGAAGCACAGGTGGGGCCATCCCTGAAATACTTCAGGGCGGAAAATATGGTATGTTGTTTAACGCCGGAGATCCCTTTCAATTGCAAAAATGTATATTTGAAATATTTAATGACCGGCACAAAGCAAAAATTATAGCTAACGATGCATTTGACTATGCAACGGAAAATTTCAAGGTAGAAGTAATGGCAATGAAAACAATAAAAATTTATGAGCGGTTATAATACCCCCGGATAGCATATGAATAATAACATAGATAAGGATTGGGAAAGCGAAGTCAAAATGGACAACAGGTTTCAATTTGGAGAAAACTGGAAAAGCTATGCTTCGGCTATTAGCCCCGAGAGAGTAAAAATTGCGGAAACTGCATTGGCTGAGTTTTTAGGAGATATTACTAATAAAACATTCCTGGATATTGGTTCAGGAAGCGGTCTACATAGCCTTGGGGCAAAAAACCTAAACGCAAATATATATTCATTTGACTATGATAGAGATTCTGTAGAATGTACAATGCAGATAAAAGAAAGGTTTTATCGGGATGATAGCACATGGGTTATATCCCAGGGCTCGGTTCTCGACAAAGAGTTTGTAAAATCTCTGGGGCAGTTTGATATCGTATATTCCTGGGGGGTACTGCATCATACGGGTAACATGTGGGAAGCAATAAAGAATGCAATGAGTGCAACAAAGAAAAATGGTTTGTTTTTTATTGCCATTTACAATAAGCAAGGTTGGAAATCGAGGTTCTGGTGGTACGTTAAATATATTTACAATAAGCTTCCGCACTTTGTTAAAAAAGCGTATGCATTAACATTAGGCATTACTTTTCAGATAATTAATATAATTAAATATACGCTGTTGCTAAAACCCCAAATAGCAATTAAACCACTGTTGAACTATAGAAAAAACCGGGGCATGAGTATTAAACATGACATAATTGATTGGATTGGTGGATTCCCCTATGAGTATGCTACAGTAACAGAACTAAATGATTTTTTCAAAAAGCACGATTTTATTGTTGTTAAGGAAATCAAAACCAATAGCCTTGGATGTAACCAAATAGTTTATAAAAAATTAAATTAAAATGTGTGGTGTAGCCGGTTTTATTGATTTTTCCAAAAATAGTGATGAGGGAATTCTGAAAGAAATGACTGGTGCACTTCAGCATCGTGGACCGGATGATGAGGGTTTTTATTTTAAACAGGAGTATAATTATCAAATAGGTTTAGGACACCGAAGACTCTCCATTATTGAATTATCTGCTTCGGGTCACCAGCCTATGGTGTATAATAACTATGTAGTTATTTTTAACGGAGAAATTTACAACTACAAAGAAATACAAACGGAATTAAAGTCGCTGGGTCATACATTTTCTGGTGACTCTGATACAGAAGTTATACTGCACGCTTTTGCACAGTGGGGTACCAGTAGTGTGGATCGTTTTATTGGAATGTTTGTTTATATAATTTATGACAAACATGATCAGAAATGCTATGCCTTCCGGGATCGGGTAGGGGTGAAGCCATTTTATTATTATTATAACAATAATATCTTACTCTTTGCTTCTGAACTAAAATCAATCATTCAACATCCGGCATATAAAAAGGATATCTGTATAAATAGCCTTGCCCTGTATTTTCAGTACGGTTATATTCCTGCACCCCATACCATTTTTGAACATACCTATAAATTAAAACCAGGGCATTATATTGATCTTGATTTAAAGACAGAGGAGTTACAGGAAAGAAAATATTGGGATGTTTACGATTATTATAATAAACCCAAAATCAAGATTAGTGAAAATGAACTGATGCCTCACTTAGAGGATTTATTAAGTAGCGCTTTTAATTACAGGATGGTTGCCGATGTACCGGTTGGAGTATTTCTAAGCGGAGGTTATGACAGTGCATGTGTAACAGCCCTCCTTCAGAAAGACCGCACAGAAAAGCTTCGGACTTTCACTATAGGTTTTGAGGATAGTGAAATGGATGAAGCGCCTTATGCCAAAAAGGTGGCGGCCTATTTAGGCACAGATCATACAGAGTATTACTGCAACTACAAGGAGGCACAGGATATAATACCGGAATTGCCTTTTTATTTCGATGAGCCTTTTGCAGATTCATCCGCTATTCCCACCATCCTTGTTAGCCGAATGGCACGTAAATCAGTTACTGTAGCACTATCTGCTGACGGAGGCGATGAAATATTCGGTGGCTATAGTAAATATGTTTCCTTAAAAAACTCATTAGATAAATTGAGGAAAGTGCCGAAGATCTTAAGACCTTTGATAGGACACAGCATGGAAATGGTAAATCCTGGATTGCTTCCAGGTCTTCGAAATAATTACCGGGCAAAGTATAACTTTAAAATCGCGGCAGGATTATTTAGGGACGGCCAGCTTTCGGCTCCAGGCTTATTGCGTACTGCCACAGGGCTTACTCCTTCGTTTTTGGTAGCAAAATTATTACGAGGGCATGTGTTTAATATCCCGGATAGTTTTTTTAATAGTGAAGCAAGTCTTAATGGAGAAAATTCAGACCTTGATTTATTAATGGCTACCGATTTTAAAACATATATGGCAGATGATATATTAACTAAGGTAGATCGGTGTACTATGTGTGTTTCATTAGAAGGAAGAGAACCTCTACTTGATCACCGGATTATTGAATTAGTTGCTACGCTGCCTGACTTTTTTAAAATTAATAATGGTATAAAAAAGTATTTATTAAAAAAAATAGTACGGAAGTATCTTCCTGACGAAATGATGGAGAGACCAAAAAAGGGGTTTCATGTTCCTGTAGAAGATTGGATGAAAAATGAGTTGCGATATTTACTGGAAGAATTTCTTGATAAAGCAAAAATCACTCAACAAAAGATACTCGATTGGCAAACCATAGATGGCCTAAAACAAGCTTATCTTTCCGGTAGCAGAGATGCTTTTGAACCGTTGTGGGCTATATTAATGTTCCAGATGTGGCATAAACAGTGGATGGAGCAATAAAATTTTAAGGATGAATTTTATTTAAAACAGGGCGTATAAACCCCTTCAAAAATGTGGATATTATTGTATTGTTATCAGTCGGAAAATTTTTCATCTCATATAGTCTTCCACATTTAATAAGCGTTCGGTGCAATCTTCATTACCGTACCATCCAACCCGCCTCCAATCCTTCCACCTTCAGCGTTGTAGCTTTCTTCAACCTTTGCAAATCATTTAAAATATTATGCAGAACTATCAAGTGTTACCTAAAATGGTGATTGGATATATAGTAAAGGCTGAATAATAATTGATAAAACATCTGATGAAAATTTTACTGGTAATAGATAATTTAGGTTCAGGTGGGGCGCAAAGGCAAATGGTTATACTGGCAAAATGGTTGAAGCAAAATCAATATGACGTTCATTTCTTTCATTATTATCCGCAGGATTTTTTCTTGTCCGAATTAAAAGAATTATGCATTCCCATTCACTATGTACCTAAGAAGCATAAGTTAGGAATTGAGGTAATAAAAGGGTTAAATCAAATCCTGAGACGAGAAAAGTATAATTTCGTTTTGTCTTTTCTAAATACTCCTAACTTATATTCAATAATCGCTAAGCAATTAAGTAAATGTGCAACTATAAATATTACTTCTGAGCGTTCGAAAACAAATTTCAATTTAAAAAATGTAAGATTATTTTTTAAAAAATGGGCCCACAAAAAATCTGATTGGATAATATGCAATTCAAACCACGAGAAAAATAATTGGAGTGAATATTTTCCAGTTGTAAAAAATAAAATATCTACTATTTATAATGGGATTGATTTAGATAAATTCTTTCCCAGGGTCCAGGGTTATAAACGCAATAACAGTTTTCTTTGTATTGGTCGTGTCGAACCCGGCAAAAATGGATTGTACATTATTGAGGTTTTAAATTTTTTAGTAAAAAAAGGAATAAGTATTAAAATCACTTGGCTAGGTCATATTACTTTCTCTGATGGTTCCCGGAAAAATTATTTTGAAAGTATGTGTAATAAGATACAGGAGTATCATTTAGAATCTAATTGGAATTGGTTAACTCCGGCTCTCAATGTGAGGGAAATTATTCATTCACATGATGCGTTAATACACCCATCCACAATAGAAGGTTTACCAAATGTAATTTGCGAATCCTTAGCAAGTGGGGTGCCTGTATTTGCTGCTGATTTGTTAGATCATCCTATTTTAGTTAAAGAAGATGAAACAGGTTTTTTGTTTGATGCTTCTGATCCATTAAGCCTTGTAAATGCTATTACCAAATTTTCAGGCCTTGATGATATGGAATATGAAAGAATGTGCAGTAATGCAAGATTCTTTGCAGAAAAAGAATTGTCAATTGAAAAAATGATAAATTCTTATAAAAAATTATTTGACCAGATTGCAATTTAAAAATTCACCCCAACTTATTTGCTGCCAATAACAATCAAATATTTAAGGCCCCGCTAAAATTGGAAATACTATTTCACCAAATGATTGTTAAATATTTGTGTCTAAGTATAAAGAACAAAAAAAATTATGCGTTAGTCAATTTTATTATAGCGGTAAGCTTATTCTGTTTCTCTTGTAATTCTGCAGCACAGGATAATATTGCCCGTGATGCAAAATATAGTGTATCCATCCCGCCAAATTACCCACTTTCTGCGCCTCCTGATGACACAGTTTCCCTAACAAATGGCATATATTCTTCAGCCTTTACAAAATTCTGGACGCAGAAAACAACAGTTGGATGGCAAATACAGATTCCCCTTAAAATAGTAATAGATTTAGGAGCTAATATGCCAGTAAGCAGCGTTTCGCTAAGTACGGTTAGAGGGGAGAGGGAAGGGGTTAAGTTCCCTTCAGATATTTTTGTTTTCACTTCTTCTAATGAACAGAATTGTGCATATGCAGGAGATGCAGTAATAAATACTGACAACGAAACCGGGGCTACTCTTGCAAAAAAATTTAAGGTAAGGTTAACCGGGAAGGCGAGATATATTTATTTGGTTGTGGTACCAGCCGGCAATCTATTTTTTTGTGATGAAATTGAGGTTACCAATGGTAAAGCTAATATCATATCTTCGACTACATCATTTGCTTCTATAAAAGTGGATAATATTGACGCGGCAGTCGATTCGTTAAAAAGTATAGGGGTAAGCGAAAAGGTTGCAATGATACACAAAAATGACCTTCAGCGAATGGCTGAGAGATATACTGTATCGCGGGGCCAATCACCATCGTCCCGTAAAGAGTTAGGTTTGTTGAGCCAAAGAATAAATAATGTCAACGATAAAAATAAAGTACTGAGTCTTTTCGCGGCGGAGCTTCGTAAACGGTTTGCCGGTTCATTGCTGCTAAGAGCTGTCAATCCATGGGATACGTTGCATCCTATTTATTTCCCTGAAAACGGGTCTTCTACTTATACATTAAACACATTAATTAATGGAGTTCAATATGGTGGCATTGTGGTTACTAACATAAGCGACGCTCCGCAAAAAATCACTTCTCTTTTAACCCAGGTAGATGGCATTATTGCAGGCATTGAAATGTTTACTTCGCCATTTATTACAATTAATAATTTTACTCAATTGCCTGATCCGCTGGTTCTTGTTACACACGGAGGAATTAAGTTAGAACCTGGAGAAAGCCGGCTTTTTTTTATGAAAGTTACAGGCAAAAGATCAGGAAATATAAAGGCGATTTTTAAGATTAAGACAGCCAATAGCCAGGCACAGCTACCTATGAATATTAATGTCTATCCCACATTAATCCCCGCTAATAATTTTACGTTATCGGCCATAGACTGGGGATATAGCTATTTTAAACTTGTTAATGACAGGAAAGATGAAGCGGTTAAAGACCAATTGGAGCATCATATCAATACAGAAGTTGTTCCTTCTTGGTTCATTCCAAAAATAGGTAGTACGGACTTTACAGACTTTAAAGCACATATCGTTTCCCAAAAGTTTGCAACAAAAATACTTTTGTTTGTCAACTATGCAGGGAAAGATAATCGTGCACCTAAAGGGGTTGGGGATTTTATGGGCGATGACTGGAAGCGTTCCTTTATAAATTGGTATCGAAATGTATTAAGCTCAGTTAGAGAGGCGGGGTTTCCAACAGACAATCTATTTTTATACCCCTATGATGAAGTACAGGGAGAGGAAGTCACTGATTTTAAAGAATTTGCAGCCTGGGCTAAAGGCGCAGTTCCCGGATTAAAAATTTATGCAACACTTGCTAACAAAGATGCGATACGGGAATTGCTGCCATTGCTTGACATAGCCCAAATCAAGGATGATCCCCTCTTATTAAAGGAGTTGCCATTTCATAAGGGAGAGGTATGGACATACTCCGTTTTGAAATTTGCCAAATCTTTATCCCCCTATACAATTTATCGTTTAATGGCATGGAGGGCCTTTGTAAATGATTATAAAGGGATAGGCTTTTGGGGCTATGCAGATATTGGTAAAATTTCCCCGTTGGATATTCCTTTAGGAAATTCAGTCATCAAAGAAGATGATTATGCAGTGGTGTACCAGGGACCAGGTAAGAGCCTGATTTCAAGCCGGCGGTGGGAGGCTTTCCGATTAGGAATTGAAGATTACCAGGTATTGCTGATGTATGCAAATAAAGAGGGATTGGCAAAAGCAAAAAAATTAGCGGCATTGGTATTAAATGAACCCGGAAATTGTGATATGGCTGACAACGTAAGGAACCAGATATTTAAAGAACTGAAATAGAAAAAACAGGATTAAAAGTATTTGAATGCTAAAAAAAAAGGTTCTGTTTGTTGGCTCATTTAAAGATAGGTCAAAGGATGGGGGAGTCGGGGGCCAAATGTTTGCCTGTAAAACTATTGTTAATAGCGACCTCGGCGATTCCGTTAATTGGACATTAATAGATACCACAGCAGATAGCAACATACTATCAAGCAGTTTTACACGGTTAAAAAAAGCAGTCGCCAGGCTATTTAAATTTACTTACTATCTGATTTTTTTTAAACACGAGTATATTTTAGTTTTCGTAGCAGATGGCTGGAGCTTTTGGGAAAAGGGGGTGATGAGTTTGCTTGCTAAATGTATCACGAAAAGTAAAGTAATAATTGCCCCACGTTCAGGTCTTATCATTAATGATATTGGTAACAAGGGTAAATTAAGATCTTTTGTCCCATACGTTTTAAAAAAGGTTGATATTGTTGTGTGTCAAAGTAAATATTGGAAAACACTTTTTGAAGAAGTAACAGGGAAACCAAATGATTCTAAATTTATCGTCATTGAGAATATAATAGACTTCAATAAGTATAAGGACTTACCTATAAGAGATTTAAAAAAGGATGAAAAGATCACCATTCTTTTTATGGGTTGGGTAAAAAAAAATAAGGGGATTTTCGAATTGATTGCTGCTATAAAATTGTTGAAAAAAGATAACCTGAATTTTAAATTAATTATCGCTGGCATGGGCGAGGATTACGACAAGGTTGTTAGTGATGTTGAAAGTTGTGGTTTAGCTGATTTAATAACCTTCCGCGGATGGGTGCTTGGAGATAGTAAAATTGAGCTTTTATCCAACTCAGATATATTTGTTTTACCGACCCACTTCGAAGGTTACCCTAATTCATTAATGGAAGCCATGGCCGCAGGAAAAGCATGTATTGCTTCCAATGTTGGATCAATTCCAGATATGATAAATAGCATGGAGAATGGAATTATTATAGAAAGGCAAGATCACAAACACCTATATGAAAGTCTTAAAATTTTAATTGAGGATATTGCAATTCGAAAAAAGATGGCTGTAAATGCCAGGGAACAAGTTAGAAGGATGAATGCTATACCTGTGGGAATTCAAAAATACAGGAAATTATTTAGCAGTTAGATTATCGTAAATACAAACTACTCTACGCTTCAATTATGGAAAATAAATCGGTAGGATTTCATGGGCAAATTGCAGAGGCCTTTAATGAGAAATATTCAAAAAGCCAAGATTTTATTGAAAGATTTTCGGTGTGGAAATCAGTACTAGACAAACATATTCCTGGCTCCGGCACCACACTTGATTTAGGGTGTGGTTCAGGTATCTTTTCTTATGAGCTTTCCAGGCTAAGTAAATCTGTTATAGGAATTGATGGTTCTTCAGAAATGTTATCCATTGCTAAAAAAGGCGCTGAAAGAAATTCAATAAAAAATATAGATTTTATTCAGGGGTTAATTCCCGATTTTATTGAAAATAATAAAGATCTGCCTTTATTCGACGCTATCATCAGCAGTAGCGTACTTGAGTACATACCGGAAATCAACAGCACAATTAAACTGATGCACGGATCATTAAACAAAAATGGGAAAATGATAGTTTCGGTACCTAATAAAAGAAGCTTATATAGGCGGGCGGAATATGCTTCTTTCAAATTATTTGGCTTTCCAAAATATTTAGATCTGGTGAAAAATCGCTATAGTGTAAAAGAATTTTCATCCCTTTTAAAGTCCTATGGGTTTACAGTAATTGACATTAAATATTATTCGATTCCGGGATATCTGCGTTTTTTAAAGCCTGTAGCAGGAAAAGATAGAATTAGCAATTTATTTCTGGTAGTGGCACAAAAATAAAAGTTGGATGCAGCAGTAAGAATTCGTGCTGAAATCCCGTGTTATGAATGACTATCTACTCTATTGTACAATAAGTTTTAAGGGCGAAGTTTAGATGTTTAAATCACATACAGAGCGCCTTTTAATGCACCTAAAGTCGTGAACAACTATTGTCCATTAGTATCGAATGGTAGTTTTATGTGTTGAACCTGAAGGGCATTTTTAATTAAATAAATCAAAACGTTGAAACAAATTATTCAATCCTTCAAAACAGGAGAAACCATCCTGGAAGATATACCGGCACCGCAGGTTAGCAGGGGAAATGTGCTTATTAAAACTACCCGTAGTCTTGTATCCTTAGGCACAGAACGCATGTTAGTTGAGTTTGGGAAAAGCAACCTCCTACAAAAGGCAAGGCAACAGCCAGACAAAGTGAAACAGGTATTAGGAAAAATAAAATCTGATGGGCTAATGCCAACATTAGAGGCCGTATTCAACAAACTAGGGCAGCCGATACCACTGGGATATTGTAATGTGGGAAAAGTAATTGCAGTTGGAGAATCTATTACAGATTTTAAAGTTGGTGACCGTGTAGTGTCAAATGGTCATCATGCAGAGTATGTATCTATTTCCCAGAATTTAGTGGCACATATACCCGATAATGTTACGGATGATGAAGCCGCATTTACAGTAATTGCTTCCATTGGTTTACAAGGAATAAGACTATGTAATCCCACCTTAGGTGAAACTATTGTAGTTACAGGACTGGGTCTTATAGGGTTACTTACCGCAGAATTACTCGTTGCCAATGGATGCAGGGTTATTGGCATCGACCTGGATCCCCGCAAAATAGCTATAGCGGAAAAAAAAGGGATTATTTGTATAAACCCTAAAGATGGGACTGACGTAGTAAAATTCGTACGCAACTTTACTGGTGATATTGGTGCTGATGGTATTATTATTACGGCATCTGCAAAAGGCAATACTGTCATTTCTGAGGCTGCACAAATGTGTCGTAAAAGGGGCCGGATTATATTGGTAGGTGTTATCGGCTTAGATATAAGCCGGGCCGAATTTTATGAAAAGGAATTAAGCTTCCAGGTATCTTGTTCTTATGGGCCTGGAAGATATGATGAGAATTACGAACAAAAAGGCCAGGATTATCCATTACCATTTGTAAGATGGACGGAAAAAAGAAACTTTGAAGCCGTACTCCAGGCGATAGCTACAGGTAAATTAGAAGTACAATCACTTATTACAGAGCACGTACCTCTTGCTGATTATAAAAAGATATATGATAACATCAGTGCCGAGGGCACTATTGCATCATTACTGGTGTATTCTGAAGAATCAAGTCGGGAATCTATCATTCATATTTCATCTGCTTCCTTTAAATCGGGAAACAGCGCAGGAGGGATCGGTATTATCGGCGCAGGTAATTTTACGGGGATGACGATGTTGCCGGCATTAAGAATTGCAAAAGCTCCCTTGGCTATAATTGCAAGTGCTGGGGGTGTTTCCGCAACAGCTTTGGCAAAGAAATATTCCATTGCAAAAGTCACAACTGACTACCAACAGGTAATAAACGATCCGGAAATTAATTTGGTTATGATTACTACCCGTCATAATCTGCATGCAAAAATAACAATAGAAAGTTTGAAAGCCGGGAAACATGTATTTGTAGAAAAACCTTTGGCGTTAAATGATCAGGAACTAAATGAAATAATTGCTGCGTATAAGGGCAGCAACACTTTAACCGTTGGATTCAACCGTAGATTTTCCCCACATATTCAAAAAATAAAACAACTTACAGGGTCATCACCAATGAATGTGATTGCTACAATGAACGCAGGTTTTATTCCTGCTAATGTTTGGGTACATGATATTATTACAGGTGGTGGCAGAATCATCGGAGAGGCTTGCCATTACATTGATCTTATTAGTTTTCTTACAGGTAGTAAAGTAAGTGCAGTTTGTATGAATGCTATGGGTACTAATCCCGGAGAAAACACCGATAATGCGTCTATCCTCCTGCAATATGAAAATGGAAGTACAGGGGTTATCAACTACTTTTCGAACGGCTCAAAAGCATACTCAAAAGAAAGAGTAGAAGTGTACGCTCAGGAAAGAACACTCATTATGGATAATTTTAGAAATACAACAGGTTACGGTTTTAAAGGTTTCGCAGCACTTAAAACCAAAACAGATAAAGGCCATCTCACTCAGTTTAAATTGCTGACAGAAAGTGTAAAAAGCGGCGGCCCTTCTTTAATTCCTTTTGATGAACTCATTAATACAAGTAGAGCAAGTTTTGCGGCTATTAAAAGTTTGAAGAATAATTCCTGGATAAATATTGATTAAATGAATTTATCCCGGGAAAATAATTTTGATCTTATACGATTATTCGCCGCTTTACAAGTAGTATTTTGGCATAGCACTGAGCATTTGCATTTTCAAGAAGGTTCTTCAAACTCGCTAACCAGTTTTTTACAATTTTTTCCAGGGGTCACCATATTCTTTACAATAAGTGGTTTTCTCATTTATTCATCTTTCGACAAGAATAAAGATTTAAAAATTTATTTAAGAAATAGATTTTTGAGAATTTATCCCGCTTTATGGGTGTGCCTGATGTTTACAATAATACTTTTATCAGCATTTGGTTTTATAAACAGCCTTAATGTATTGAGTTCTAAATTCATTTTCTGGATCATTTCACAATCTTCTTTTTTACAATTCTATACACCTGATTTTTTCCGTGATTTTGGTAACGGAAGTCCTAACGGGAGTTTATGGACTATTCCTGTAGAAGTTAGTTTTTATATATTCATAATCTTTATTTTTTGGCTGGTTAGAAAAATAAAATTACCCCAGAATTATATTATTTGCTCTTTGATGATTACATCATATTTGTTTAATTATTGGTACAGTGCAAACTTTAAAACAAATGAAACTCAATCCAATCTTATTAAATTGTTGGGTTTAAATTTAATTCCTTACCTTTTTTATTTTCTTTTGGGATCTCTTGCATATGTAAACTGGGAACGTATTAGGAAATGGTATGAAGGGAAAGGATTTTATTGGATAGTTTTTTATATGGCATACTTCTTTATTTTTTCTATTTGGTTGAAAAAATTTTCGCCGACTTACTGGCCAAATCTCTATGGTCTTGTATCCATAATAATATTATCGCAAGCTACTTTGGCGTTGGCCTATAGCAAAAAAAAACTGAGCAGGAAACTGCTAAGGGGTAATGATATTTCTTATGGCATTTATTTATATCACATGCCAATTATTAATACTATTCTGCAATTAGGATATAAAGGATATAACTATTCTTTTGCAGTGGTTTTTTTTTTAACAACACTAATAGCTTTTCTGTCCTGGAAGTTTATCGAAAAACCAATTTTACTTTTGAAAAGAAAGGCCTCAATAAGGGAAAATTAATAATATGCTAATTGACATCATTTCAGGTGCACGCCCTAATTTCATGAAAATAGCGCCGATTATTGCGGCAATAGAAATAGAAAAAAAGAATGGGAAAAAAATAGACTATCGCCTTATACACACAGGCCAGCACTATGACAAAAAAATGTCTGGAAATTTTTTTGAACAGCTAAATATTCCAGAGCCAGATATCAATTTAGGAGCTGGTGGAGGATCGCAGGCAGAACAAACTGCAGCTATAATGATTGCTTATGAAAAAGTTCTGATGCAGCAGAAACCGGATCTTGTGTTGGTGGTAGGAGATGTAACTTCTACTATGGCTTGTTCTATAACTGCAAAAAAATTAAACAATATTAAGGTTGCCCATGTGGAAGCCGGCATACGATCCGGTGATCTAACAATGCCAGAAGAAATTAATCGTATGGTGACCGATGCTATTACTGATTATTTTTTTACTACGACAGAAACTGCAAATGAAAGTCTCAGGAAAATAGGCGTGGAAGAGGATCGAATCTTTTTTGTCGGTAATACTATGATTGATACATTGATTAAAAATCGACCGAGGTTTATCAAGCCTTCTATTTGGAACACTTTATCATTGAAAAAAGGTCATTATATAGTAATGACACTTCATAGACCCGCCAACGTAGATCAGGAAGCAAAGCTAACAGAGCTTATTCGGGAGATTATTGATAACAGCGAAGATTTGCCATTAATATTTCCAGTACACCCCCGAACTGCAAAAATATTAGAAGAAATCAGTATTAATGATCCCCGCTTACACATGATAGAACCATTAGGTTACCTGGAATTTAATTACCTGGTTGAAAGAGCCAAAGCTGTCGTAACTGATTCAGGCGGAATTACAGAAGAAACCACAGTAATGGGAATACCCTGCATGACTTTAAGAGATAATACAGAAAGACCGGAAACGATAACAGTAGGTACTAATGAATTATTAGGCACAGACCCCAAAGCAATTAAACCGGCGATGGAAAAATTGTTTAGTGGCGGTTGGAAAAAAGGAAGTATTCCTGAATTATGGGATGGTAAAACTGCCGAACGAATCGTGGAAAATTTATTAATAATTGACGGCTATAAATCGTTTGATGATAAATAAGGTTCTTCTTTTATTCAATACGGTGAAATATTTGAAACCTGTTCAGATTTTTTTCCAGGTTTACTATCGCCTGAAGCCTAAAAAAAACTTGAATTACTATTTTAGAAATGGCAATGATATTCAGCCCATTGTTTATTTAGAGTTTGACTTCGACGTTACAATACCCAATGTTGCAAGCGCTGATCTTACATTTACATTTCTGAATTTCTCAAAAAAATTTCCCGGTAAAATTGATTGGAACTTCCAGGAATATGGTAAACTATGGAACTATAATCTTCAGTATTTTAATTACCTGCACCAGGCAAATCTTGATAATAGTCTTAAGGAAAATTGGTTGAAAGAACTAAGCTTCTGGCTTCAAAAAGGAAAACTGGAATCAGAGCCCTACCCTATTTCCATAAGATCAATGAATGTAATAAGATTTTGTTCCAAAAACCAAGTGGGGAACGAACAAATAATGGAAGGCGTGTATGCTCAACTTAAATACCTTAATCAAAACCTGGAATATCATGTGCTTGGTAATCATCTACTCGAGAATGCATTTGCTTTAATGATGGGCGGATATGTATTTAGCGAAGAGTCCTGGACGAAGAAATCGAGGAAAATCCTTTGCGAAGAATTGAATGAACAAATACTAAACGATGGTGGTCATTTTGAATTGAGTCCCATGTACCACCAAATCATTTTATTCAGAGTTTTAGAATTAATCGATTGGTATAAGCGAACAAGCAATCCGGATAGGCAATTTTTATCATTTGTGCTTCTAAAAGCTGGGCAGATGTTAGGATGGCTCAAAAACATTTCTTTCAAAAATGGCGATATACCCTATTTCAACGATAGCGCACCAGGAATTGCATTCAGTTCGCACTTACTTTTCGAATATGCTAAACGTCTGGAACTAAACGCCCCGGTTTCTTTACCATTTAAGGAGTCGGGGTATAGAAAATTTTGCTATAGCAAATATGAATGTGTTATAGATGTGGCTGCAGTGGGGCCACGGTACCAGCCAGGGCATGGTCATGCAGATGCCTTATCATTTATTTTATATTATGGAGGACTGCCATTTTTGGTTGAGGCTGGTACCTCAACTTATCAAATCGGAGAAAAAAGAAGTTACGAACGTTCAACCCAGGCGCATAATACAGTAGTTATAGGGGAAAGGAACCAATCAGAGGTGTGGAGCGGATTTAGAGTGGGTAAACGTGCTAAGGTTATTTTGGAAAACGAATCACAGTCAAGCATGGTTGCCACCCATGATGGTTATGTTCATAACTTTGGCGTATTACATAAAAGGTATTTTAACTTCGATATAAATTCTATTAGTATTCTCGATGAAATTGGTGATAAGAATGGAAAGGCATTTCTGCATTTTCATCCTGATTGTGAAATTGAAATAATAAGCGCTAATGCAATCAATATTGCGCAGTTTGCTGAAATAACTATAGAGGGAGCTAATCAGTTATCTTTTGGTAAATATGAATATGCTGATGGGTTTAACCAATATAGACAGGCCGATAAACTTGAAATAGATTTTGATAAAAAATTAAATACACTAATCAAATTTCAATAATTGAAATGAAAAGGATCCTGTACCTGAGTTTTTATTTTGAACCTGATCTTTGTGCAGGATCATTTCGTAATTCACCACTGGCCAAAGAGTTGGCAGATCAACTAAAGGGAACAGTAGAAGTCGATGTGATTACAACATTACCAAATCGTTACAGTACATTTGAAAGCATAGCTTCCCAATTTGAAAAAAAGGAGAATTTAACCATTCACCGTATTCTTATACCTAAACATAAAAGTGGTTTTATAGATCAAATGAATTCATTTAAAACCTATTTTTTAAAAACAAATAAATTAATAAAACATAAAACTTATGATCTTGTGTTTGCATCTTCATCGCGTTTATTCACCGCTTATTTAGGATATTCAATAGCCCGGAAATTAAAAGTCCCATTATATCTTGATGTAAGAGATATTTTTATTGATACTATGAAGGACGTAATAAAAAATCCCGTTATCAAAACTATAATATTACCTTTTTTAAAAATTATAGAAAGAAAAGTTTTCACTTACGCAAATCATATCAATCTAATTTCTGGGGGATTCAAAACTTACTTTGAAAAATTTAATGGCCCATGCTATTCCACATTCTCTAATGGTATAGACCCCGAGTTTTTAAACTTGCCTGCTTCGCTTCCTCATAACCGGCCCTATAGATTAATAACCTATGCAGGGAATTTGGGTGAAGGGCAGGGGCTTCACATTATAGTGCCTGAAGCTGCAAAGATGTTGGGTAAGAAGTACCGTTTTTTAATTATCGGTGATGGAGGTGTAAAACATAAACTTATAAGTGAAATTGAGAGGCTGCAGTTAACAAATGTTGAACTTAGAAATCCTGTTTCCCGAAAGGAACTCCTGGAAATCTATGCAGATTCCGATTTCTTATTTTTGCATCTCAACCAATATGATGCGTTTAAAAAGGTGCTTCCTTCTAAAATCTTTGAGTTGGGCGCTTATGATAAACCAATTATTGCAGGAGTAGCAGGTTTTTCAAATGAATTTATTGCAGAGTACATATCGAATAGAATATTATTCCCACCAGGTGAGGTGGAAGAAATGGTGAAACAACTTGAAGTGTATAAGTACCATACATCATTTAGAAAAGATTTCAAAGATCAATTTAAGAGGGAGACAATAAATCGGGAAATGTCAAGATCAATTATAAATTATTTGTAAATGACTGATAATATTTTGATATCTGGAATAAATGGCTTTGTGGGGACGAATTTGTCTAAATACCTTTTAAATAAAAAATATAACCTTTACGGTTTGGGTCGAAATTCAACTCAAACGAATGGTATTGTTGATTTCATTTGGGAAAATCTGGAGAGAATAAAAGAGAGCCAGATAGAAGTTATTATTCATCTGGCAGGTAAGGCTCATGATCTAAAAAATACTAGTAAAGAAACAGATTACTTTGCAGTAAATACGGAACTTACCAGGAGATTGTTCGATGTGTTTTTGAATAGTGCAGTAAAAGATTTCATTTATTTTAGCAGTGTAAAAGCTGTTGCTGATACAGTAGATGAAATCCTGTCAGAAATAATAATTGCTAATCCGCAAACTCCATACGGACGATCGAAACAACAAGCAGAAGAATACCTTTTGAGTAAACAACTTGCTGTAGGGAAACGATTATTTATTATCCGGCCTTGTATAATCCATGGCCCAGGCAACAAAGGAAATCTTAACCTTCTCTATAAATTAGTTGTTAAGGGGATCCCATATCCTTTGGCAGCATTTGATAATAGGCGTTCACTTTTGTCTGTTTCAAATCTTTGTTATAGTATTGAAAGACTGATCCTGAATAAAAATATACCTGGGGGCATCTACAACCTTGCGGATGATGAACCTTTATCAACTAATATGATAATCGAGATAATTTCTGAAACTATTGGCACCAAGCCTAAATTTTGGCGGATCAGTCCTAAATTGATTAGCGCAATGGCGAGATGGGGCGATAATTTAAATTTACCGTTAAACTCCGAAAGGCTAAAAAAACTTACAGAAAATTATATTGTATCTAATAAGAAGATTAAGATGGCTTTGGATATAAATAGTCTTCCAATTTCATCAAAAGACGGACTTATCACTACGATTAAAAGCTTTGGCTCTAAAGTATGATATATCTTATTTTATTACCTCTTTTTATAGCAGCAATCCTCCTGTATTTCCGAATTGCAGAACGGTACAGTATAGTTGACAAACCCAACGAAAGAAGTTCGCATACTATACCTACCATCAGGGGGGGAGGAATCATTTTTTTGCTGGCGGCAATAATGTCTTTCTTTTGGAATGGATATAACTTTCCTTTTCTCCTGGGTGCACTACTTATATCAGGCATTATAAGCTTTATGGATGATCTTCGGCCTTTACCGAATATTTTAAAGTTTAGTGCTCACCTGGCCTCTGTCCTCCTTATTTTTAAAGAATGTGGAATTTTGGAGAGCTTCGCCCCTCTATATTTAGTGGGTTTAGGTTTTATTATAATAGGCATTATTAATGCTTATAATTTTATGGATGGGATTAACGGAATAACGGGTCTTTACAGTCTCGCTGTAGTAGTTCCTTTGTTGATTAGTGAAACAAACCCACAAATAAAGTCTTTGCAGCTTTTTTTAGTGATGAGCCTGGTTGTATTTAATTTCTTTAATACTCGTCTTAAGGCAAGGTGTTTTGCTGGTGACGTTGGAAGCATTACTCTGGCCATATTGATCGTTTTTTTCATTATTATACGCATTAGGGAAACGGGCAATTTTTGTCATTTAGGTATATTACTTATTTACGGAATTGATACGATATTTACTTTGATGCAGCGTTTAATGAATAGAGAGAATATTTTTAAATCCCATCGAAAGCATCTTTATCAATACCTCAGCAATGAAAGGAATGTCTCCCAGCTTTTAGTAAGTTCTACCTATGCCTTGATACAATTAGGGATTAATTTCGGCATCGTTTCAGGATTTATCCAGATTACGGGAATATCTATTATTTTAATGGTGTTAACTATTATTTATTGGATAGTTAAGGTCCCTTTTTTAGTATCGAATAAATATCCATTAAAAACCTGACTTTATTTTACATTCGTATTCCACTGTTACCGTTACTTCGTTGAACTTTGATTCAATTCCTTTCTTAGCTTCATTATTCATTTTGTATAAGATGGCAATTTGTTTGGTAGAATCCAATAAAATATTAACTGTGGAGAATTTCAAGAAGTTATGAAATTCCTGTCAATTTTAGCACTATGACAAACTATAATCAAGTGGAAATGTATCAGCGATTGACTATTGTAAAAGTGACACTATTGAGGATACGGTGAGATTGTAGACTTTTGTTTCAATGAGACAAAAAACCTGATTAATAGCTTGATAAAGTTATACTATCGTCGAGCCCTTTTAAAATGACCGTATTAAAAGGATTTGCTGCCTCACTTTGATGTCATTGTGAGGCTTTTTTTATATGTGCAGCTCAATCACTAAGGTGAATTAAAGACCTATCTATTAGGAGTGCTCTTCAAAAAGTATTTGGGTCAATACTGTTAATCAAGGTTGCAAGCAAAGGTAATATTTACTCGTATTGATGGAATCTATGTACGTAATTGATCTATAATTAAACATGCAGATGTATAAACCGATCAGCTTAGGGTCATTTATATATTTGTGATGACACAAAGCAAATAAGTACAATGCAAAAAAATCTAATCCTTTAACTTTTCAAAAAGTCAGAAGTTATTATTAATCAAATCTTGTTTGTACTTTAATTTTTTGTTTTTCTAAATAAGATTTATATATTTGTCTCCTCAAACAGGATTTAATTATTTACCTCATAAGGTACCATTATCTTAGTCCAGAACCACCCAAATTCATTATCCTCTAGCTGAATACCTCAAGAACGATTGTCCTCTATTTCCAATGTTTGCTATTTAATGTGCTGTTATTTGAATATTTTTTGTTGTCAGGTGAGCTTGACTCAAATAATAGCGGTATGATTTCGGTGATTGATTAATAAGACTTTAGAACCTTGTGTTGAGGGAGCAACTCTCTGACACAAAAAGGGCTTAATTAAGAAGATAGTTTTTTAATATTCAGAAAATATTTAAATACAGATTTATGAGTAATTCGACTAAACAATGGTACATATTGTACACTAAGACAGGATGTGAGAAAAAGGTTTCCAACTTATTGACCCGGAAGAATATCGTCAATTATTATCCTGTAAAACGTCTGTGGAATAGTAGAAAAAAAGTAATACTTGAGCCTTTATTTAATTCATACGTCTTTGTACAGGTTACAGAGCGGGACCTTTTAAATATCCGTTTGTTTGACGGAGTTATAAATTTGGGATATTGGTTGGGTAAACCGGCAATTATAAGGGATGAGGAGATTGAAATAATGAAAAGGTTTATGAATGAGTATTCAAGCGTTAAATTAGAAAAAATTCCTTTTAATGTGGCGGGCACAGTAAGAGTTGTAGGAGATTCATTAATGGAACAAAAAGGGCATGTAATCTCAGTAAAGAACAACACTGTAAAAATTGTTCTTCCTTCTTTGGGTTATATGATGATTGCAGATTTGGAAAAGGCAAATGTCGAGATACTTACTGCAGCAAAGAAATCATTTAGCTTACTTGAGAGGTTTCAATACGCGGTTTAGATTTGGTTACAATACAATAGATGCGCTATGCATCACAAGCCACCCTTGTGTATTTATGATAATTTTATAAGTACACTGAAACCTAATTATAATCACCTCCATAGTGATTATCTGTTTCCCTAAAACAAGAATAATTCCTTTTTTACAATCTTATTCTATTTTTTTCGTTTATCCTCTGTTTTATAGTGTTATGCGAATTATTTTCGCAATACAAGGCGAAATTTGCAAAGTTGGTAAAAAAAGTTATTACTTGCATAGTTATTAATTCATGATGACTTATAATTCCTAACTCTTATCTACCAAAACGTTATTAATTTATGCCATACAAGAAAAAATCAAATAAGATAATAAGTCGCGGTTTGATAGCAGTTTGCGCATGTTTTTTATTCTCCTGCCAAATCTCAAAAAATGTAACTAAGGAAGATTTCCTTTATTTCCAGACGGGTTTGGATAGTATTAAGAAAATACAGGTTACTGATCCAATAATACACGTTAATGATCTGATAGCAGTGCAGATAAGCAGTTCCAGTTTGAACCAGGAGCAAACTATTCCATTTAATATGCAGGGTTCTGCAAGCACCGCAGGCTATTTAGTGAATACTGCGGGCAATATTGATATGCCAGTTCTTGGCAGTGTAAAGGCTGCGGGGCTAACACAGGACCAACTTCAAAAAGTTGTGATCGAAAAACTCCTAAGCTATGTAAAAGACCCAATTGTTATTGTACATTTTTTACAATTTAAAGTAAATGTATTGGGCGAAGTCAGATCACCCGGAATGCAAAAATTTGAAGTCGACAGGGTGACCCTGCTTGACGCTTTAAGCTCCGCAGGCGACTTGAGTGATAATGGAAAAAGAGAAGATATTACCGTTATCCGGGAAGAGGGCGGTAGCCGTAAAATTTACAAAGTGGATATTCGGAGCGGATCAATGTTCCAGTCACCGGCATTTGTATTACAGTCGAATGATATTGTATATGTAGGACCTAACTTTAAAAAGTTTAAGGACTTTAAGAGTTCAAACACAAATAATTCACAAAACGTACTGCGTATATTTACTACGATCATTAGCTTGTTTACAAGCATCATAGTTATTATTAGAGTTTTTAAATAAGTTTATGGAAGAGATGGATAACGAAATATTTGGGGAGGCTTCAGCCAAAAGGAGCAGTGTAAGTATAAAAGATTTGATTAAAAAGTATCTTGCTTACTGGCCTGTGTTTATTATTTCCCTGGCTGTTTTTATTGGGGGAGCCTTTTTATATTTGCGCAAAGCCACGCTAAAATATAATGCTACAACCCTCATCCTGGTTAAGGGGGAAAAAAAGAGTCTTATGCCAGATGATCTCATCGTAGGTGCACTTACTGCAAGTCGAAGCAGTAACATGGAGAATGAACTGCAATTAATGCGTTCTACCGGTCTGGTGGAACGTGTGGTTGTGGAAAATCAGTTTAATATTTCCTATTTTTTATTGGGGCGAATCAAGACTACTGATCTTTATTTAGAGGCCCCGTTTCGTTTAATTCTTCAAAATGTTGGTGATAGTTCGAAAGGATTAAGCGTCATTGTTAAAAATCTCACTAACACAGGTGCGCAGATCGAATATGGTTCAAAAGCTCAAAAGAAAAAAGTGAACCTGCCATGGAATACACCTTATAAGCTTAATGGAAAACAATTTGTATTGGCGCCCCGTGGCCAGAATATGGGCACAAGTGCGAACTATATGGCAATCTGGAGCCCAGTAAAGCAAACTGCAGGCGAAATAGCAAGCAAAACTTCAATAGATTGGCTCGACAAGAAGACCTCAATTATTAAGGTCAGTATATTAATAGAAAATGTGCAACGTGGCAAAGACATAGTAAATGCACTTGCAAAAGAATATGATCGTGCCGATCTTGAAGATAAAAATACAGCTTCACGTAATACCATTCGCTTTATTGATGATAGGCTTGAACTCATTTCAAGTGAATTGAGTGGGGTTGAAGGCAGCCTGGAAAATTACCAGGGAAACAATCAAATAGTCAATGTTGAAAGCCAATCGGGGGCCGCCTTTAATAACTCGAATTCAGTATCGAAAGAGATATTCGATATCAATGTACAAAAGGCAGTTATCGACCAATTACAGGCATATTTTAATAGCCCCAATAATGCTGGAAAACTCGTTCCGTCCAGCTTGGGTATTAATGACCCTACACTTGGTTTGCTTATATCTAAATACAATGAGCTTGAATTGAATAAGCAACGGCAAAAACCACTGCTATCGAGTAATAGCCTTGTTTTAAAGGACCTTGATAACCAGATTAACGATGTAAAAGGAAGCGTACTGGAAAGTCTTCAGAACATCACTAAAAATCTAAACCTTCAGCAGAACAATCTCGAACAAACGAATAGCCAGTATAAACAATTTCTTTCGTCGCTGCCACGTAAAGTGCGTGTAATGCAGGAAATAAAACGTAAACAAAGTATTACCGAGGGACTCTATTTATACTTGTTACAAAAGAGAGAAGAGGCTTCTATATCGGCAGGATCGGCTAATGTGTCATTGTATAAACAAATTGATAAAGCTAATGGTAACGGGCCAGTGGAGCCAAATTCAAGGAATATAATGCTTATGTCGGTTTTGGTTGGTCTCCTCTTACCTGTAGGATTTATCGCCATAGGCGATAAGCTGAATGACAAGATAACCAGCAGGGATGATATAACGAATAAACTCAACGTCCACATACTAGGCGAACTGATTCATATTCCCAAACGCAAAACTAAGGGTATATTGATATTAAACCGTGATTTGATCGGAGAGCAGTTTCGGATGATCAGGACAAGCCTTTCCTTAAGTGAAAGGAATAAAGACAAACAAGTAGTTCTAGTAACATCTTCGGACGTACATGAAGGAAAATCTTTAATCAGTCTTAATCTGGCAGGTGTGTTGGCTATACCTGGCAAAAAAGTTGCCTTACTGGAATTTGATATGCGAAAGCCCGGCATTACACAAAATCTCGGCTATAAAAACGAGAAAGGCCTTTCGGATTATCTTACCGGCAAAGCTACTGACCTATCTGAGGTATATAAGGCGTGTGAGGAAATTCCAACCCTGCATATTTACCCCGCCGGCACAATTCCTACAAACCCTGCGGATTTGTTATTGAGTGAAGATATCGGGCCCTTGTTTGAAGTTTTAAAACGGAGGTACGATTATGTTATTATTGACACTCCCCCGATAGGTTTGGTGAGTGATGCTTTTATTCTTAATAAATTTAGTAACACAACGGTTTTTGTTATTCGTCAGCGGCATACATTAAAAAAGCAACTTGATTTTGTGCGAGATATAATTGAAAAAAGCAGGCTGAATAACCTGGGCGTTGTAATAAATGATATGAAGATAGGAGCCAATTATGGCTCGGTACAAAATTATAATTATACATATGGCCAGGAAGTAAAGAAGAGCTTGTGGAGAAGAATTTCACCTTTTTCAGATAGAGCATAATCTTAGGAAGCATTAAAAATATACAAGTTATTTATTTCGTTGTCATTGAAATAGCTTTTTTAAATTAGTGAGTTGGGTTAAGCAAGGCTACGAATCGCATAACCCCCGGGCGGGTAACAAGTAAATTTTTACTTTAGTTTATATATAATAGCCTATGTACTGATGCCTCTTTTTAATGAGAAGGGGCTGACCCCAAGCGGGAGCACAGTATACTCACCTGGAGTTAGTAGTTATAGCGTGTGCGCAGCCCATCACTAATACAAAATAGAAGTTGTGTTTTTGTTTTCTTAGAGGGTTAATGAATGTTGCCCGTTTAAGGAAGCTGAGGTATTGTATTGATGGTTGTAATTCCCGTTAGGACGTGTGGAAGTTAATCCTGGGTGGAAACTTTACTACTTTATTCACTATTTCTCTGACGTCATTGGGACTGAGAGAGGCGAAGCCGTTTTTTTGAGAGATAGTTGGCTTTTATGCGTAAGGCATGCAAAATTTCATTGTTATAAATCTAATTAGCTTCCGATGTAATTTGGGGTTCTTGGTATAGTTTAGCTTCCGATCTTTTCATCTTCCAAGAAGGCTACCTGCATATATTATGAGAGTGTTAACACAAAGAATTTCAACTATTGTAAAAAGCGATCGCGCTTTTACTTGGCTAAAGCTAATCTCTGTGATTGGCGGTGCACAAATTATTATTCAGACTGTTAGTTTAGTTAGCGGCATTTTAATGATTCGCTTATTGCCTACTCAGGAGTATGCCTTATACACGTTAGCAAATACTATGCTTGGAACAATGACAATTTTGGCGGATGGGGGAATAGGCACAGGAGTTTTGGTAGAAGGCGGCAAAGTTTGGCAGAGTAGAGAAAAGCTAGGTACAGTTTTATCCACTGGGTTTGCGCTAAGAAAAAAATTTGCAGTCGGCAGTCTTCTTATTGCTTTTCCCGTTTTGATTTACTTGCTTCGGTTTCATCATGCAAGTTGGTTGCTTACTTTTCTAATAATAGCTTCATTAATTCCCGCCTTCTTAACTGCCCTGTCAAATAACCTTCTGGAAATAGCGCCTAAATTGCGGCAAGATATTTCTCCTCTACAGAAAACTCAAGTTCAGGTAAGTATCGGACGTTTCATATTAATAACCGTAGTATTATTTGTATTCCCATATGCTTTTCTGGCAATTTTAGCTGGTGGAATATCCCAGATTTGGTCGAACAGAAGGCTTAAACATATTTCATCAAGATACGCTGATTGGAATCAGCAACCAGATCCAAAAATAAAAGCTCACATATTGTCCTTCGTAAGGAAAATACTTCCTGGATCAATTTACTATTGCGTGTCGGGGCAAATTACGATTTGGATAATTTCTGCATTCGGAACAACAACGGCAGTTGCACAGGTAGGCGCCTTGAGTAGACTCTCAGCAATTTTAGGTCTTTTTGGCGTTATGTTTTCCACACTTATAGTACCAAGGTTTGCTCGTCTTCCTTCGGTCAGAAAAGATATATTAAGGAAGTTTTTTGTCATTCAGTTAGGGTTGTTGCTGCTAAGTATTGTAATAGTTGTCTTAGTAAATATATTTTCAAAAGAAATTTTATGGGTGCTGGGTGGAGACTTTTCAGGTCTTACAACAGCAATTACATTAATGGCAATGGGAAGTTGTATTACTTTAATAAGTGGCAGTACACATCAATTACTTTCGTCCAGAGGTGCCATTCTTCCTCCCGCGATTTCGATTTCTTTTGCAATTGTCGTTCAGGTAGGTATGGCTTTCTTAATGGATTTAACCAGTGTAAATAATGTGCTTTTATTCGGAATATATACCTCTTCATTAATCTATTCCTTAAGAGTAATATATTTGTCAGTAATAATTAAAAAATTATGAAGGTGATTATCAACAAGTTTTTGAAATTTTACAAATCAGCCTACAAAATGGCATTTCCCAGGGCTATTCGAGGTTTTTTATACAAATAAGAAAGTATTTGCATATTATGGATACCTCGGTGATAATAATTTTGGAGACGAATTGGTATTTGAAGCTGCAAAAAAAATTTTTGAGCCAAATATTCTTCTTCCGGTAAGAAAATTCATGCCTTTGTTATTGAGGGCTTTCTGTTTCCTTTATAAATCGAAGTTTTCAGGGGTTGTTATTGGGGGTACCCGCAAAAAAGATCAAATCACGTTTACAATAGGTTATTTTAAATAAAATGAAGATACTCACTTCCCTGGCCGAAAATCACTACTTTCTGGGATTGGCAGCACTGATAAATTCCGTTGTAAAAAATGGAAGCTATATAGATAAAATTGTTATTGGCTATCGGGGAACTCTACCAACCTGGCTTCCACCACTTCAAGTTACCAAAAAGGGACATTCCTGTTTTCTTAAAAGCGGCTTGGAAATGGAACTGATTCTGCTGAAAAATAATTTCCACATGGTACATGAAAAGCCAAGATGGTTCAAACATCTTACCGAAGTTTTAGAACCAGACGCCACCGAATTTTTCTTTTTTGATTCTGATATAGTGGTGATAAACAGGATGTCTTTTTTTGGTGAATGGGTCAAGGAAGGGATTGCATTGTGTGAAGATGTGAACAATGATATGAATAATAATCACCCCATCAGAAAGCAGTGGGCCACCATGGCTGCGGAAGACGGATGTACCGTAAATAATAAATGTATTGATAGATATTATAACAGTGGCTTTCTCGGCTGGAGCAGAGATCATGCAGGCTTTATCGATGACTGGGTTCGGAGTTTTACAATTCTTTCTAAAAAAAGTGGAGATATGACACAGTTCAGGGTGCATGATCGAACACATACTGTCTTGAGCGCTAACCAGGATTCATTGAATTTAGCCGCAATGATCACTGCTATGCCGGTTTCAACAATCGGACCTGAGGCAATGGGATTTCGTTACGGGTTATCATTGATGTCTCATCCCATTGGAGATAAACCCTGGAAAAGAAGTTTTATCAAAGATTTTTTGTTGGGAATACCTCCGCGTATGTCGGATGTTATTTTCTGGGAAAATGTATGCGGCCCGGAGTTAAATCCTTTTTCTTTATCAACAGCCAGGAGGAATATAATTCTTTGTAAATCATTACGAGGCCTGGCACGATTTTATAAAAGAGAATTCTAATTTAATAGCTGTCAGATTTCGATTTAAGAATTTTGCAATAAATAACAAAATTATAAATACGGTAAAGAGGAGATCCTCTTATGTGAGTATCAGTGGTTTTGGCTGAAATTTTTTTTGTAAATTGTAGGTAGCGCTAACAGGAGAGTAAATATGTTTTATCTCCGCCTGAGATATAGTTTTATCTCTTCTTTTTGAATGAAAATTATTTTTTTTTGTGGATCTCTTGAACCTGGCCGTGATGGTGTAGGAGATTATACCAGAAGGCTTGCAGGTGAAATGATTCGGAAAGGGCATCAGGCCGGTATTGTTGCATTAAATGATCAATACTTTGTAAACGAGTTTGACGGTGTACAGGAATCAGAAGATGTGATTATACCCGTACTTCGTCTTTCTTTGGCACTCGATTTCCTTCAGCGTCTTCAGCGGGCTAAGTTATGGGTTGATAAAATTAATCCGGAATGGCTAAGTCTCCAGTTCGTTCCGTTTGCGTTCCACCGCAAGGGGCTTCCATTTGAAATGTATAGGATAATTAGTAAGATTGGTAAGGGAAGACGTTGGCATATCATGGTTCATGAACTATGGGTAGGAATGAATCAGGAGGCTCCACTAAAGTTTGTTTATTGGGGTTGGCTTCAAAAGAGATTAATTAAGTCCTTCTTCGAGAAATTAAGGCCAGAGGTTATTAATACACAAACCAGGCTCTACGTGAAAATGCTAGCAAAAATTGGTTTTAAAGCTCACTACCTTCCCCTATTTGCAAATATTCCGATGACTTCAAAGCTCCCCGAAAGCAGTGATGAGCTTATAAAATACACCGACGTTGAAGGAATGATTTCATTGGTTGTTTTTGGCGGCATACATCCGGGTGCTCCAATAAAACAGTTAGCCGAAGAGCTAAAACTTTACAGCGTCGCTACAGGGACAAAAATCAAGTTAAAAATGATCGGACGTTGCGGATCCGAACAGTTGCGCTGGGAGCAAGAAGTAAGAGCCGCAGGTTTAATAATAGAATTATTTGGCGAGCAACCCCCTGAACGTATTTCGGAAGTGTTAAGTAATTCTTCTTTTGGAATATCCACCACTCCTGCACAATTGATAGAGAAAAGTGGTTCGGTTGCGGCTATGCAGGAGCACAAATTACCTATATTATGTGTTTCTCGCTCATGGCATCCCAGGGGTATCTCAGACGTAGAACTGTCACCAGGAGTAATACAGTATAAACCAGGAGTAATTCACAGTTTTATGGCCGTAAATGTTAAGTCTTCTCAACATAAGAGTATTTCATATATTACTGATAAATTTACAGCCAATCTTTTAGCTATATAGTATGGCAAGTTTTAATTTTCTTTGGGCCAATCGTGCGAAATTTTCAATTGCATCAATTGATTTTTACCGTGCATGGGGTAAACGCTTATTTTCTTTTCCGGAACTTTTACGCAGAAATCGGCGTCGTGTCAGGCTGACCAGAAAGGGGGCAGTAATAAATGAAACAGCCGAAATTGGAGAAGCTAATATTGTGGGTCGTATTAAATTGTTATCGATTGGTAGGGAGACTTTCTTAGGCCGGGTAACAATCAATATACATGATGAAGTGAAAATTGGTAATAGGGTTTGTATCAATGACGGTGTAGAAATTCTAACAGCATCCCATGATGTGGTTGACCCTGCCTGGAGAGAAATAAAGGCAAAAATTATTATTGAAGATTATGTATGGATAGGAACAGGTGCGATGATTTTGCCGGGAGTAATAATAGGGTATGGGGCTGTAGTTGGCGCAAGAGCCGTGGTAGCTAAATCGGTGGAGCCAGGTACCGTAGTGGTTGGCAACCCCGCAAAACCCATTACCCGTAAGAGGTGTAATGAATTGAATTACAATCCGTGCGAATTCCTGGCGGCTAATAGTTCCTGGTTGATTGGATAACAAAATTTTTTTACAGAATTCATGAAAATAATATTTTACCATTCCCAGGGAAATGCAAATGTGAGGGCTTCGGTTAATGGATTAGCAGAGGCAAACCTGCTTCACGAATTCCATACTTCTATTGCTGTTTTTCCGGGATCTTTTCTTGATTCAGTAGGAAGTATCGATTTTCTCTCAGAAATTCGTCGACGCCGGTTTAATGAATCATTGAAGCCGTACACACACACGTCGCCCGCCATTGAATTAGGTCGGTTGATCTCTTTAAAAGCAGGCCTGCAAAAGTTTACCAGGCATGAAACCGGTAGGTTTTCCGTCGACGCATCCATACGAAGTCTTGACAGGAAAGTTGCATCTGGTTTAAAGAAGGCCAAAAGCAAAGGGATCACAGGGATTTATGCCTATGAAGATGGGGCTGCATTTTCTTTCAAAGAAGCTAAACAGTTAGGACTCCAATGTTTCTATGATTTGCCGACAGGTTACTGGAGAGCTAAATTGAGGATTTTAGAAACAGAAAAAGAGAGGTTTCCAGCCTGGCAAAGCACGATACGGGGCCTGATAGATTCGAAAGAAAAACTCGACCGTAAAGATGAAGAAGTAAAATTGGCCGACCGTATATTCGTGGCAAGTAGGTTTACGGCATCTACTTTACAGGATTTTCCAGGTACACTTCCGCCGGTTGAAATAGTTCCTTACGGTTTTCCAAATGTGGATATACCCAGGCAATTTGAGAATACTAAAAACTTACCAATCAAATTGCTATTTGTCGGGAGCCTTTCGCAACAAAAGGGAATTGCTCACCTTTTTCAGGCTGTAGATGCGCTCGGCAAAAGTGTTACATTAACGCTAGTCGGTCGAAAGGCAAATGATGATTGTGATGTTTTAAATGCTGAAGTAGCGAAACACCGATGGATACCCAGTTTGCCTCACGATAAAATCTTACAAATTATGCGTGAGCACGATGTGCTTGTTTTCCCAACACTGTTTGATGGCTTTGGATTGGTTATTACCGAAGCCATGTCTCAGGGCACGCCTGTTATTGCTACTTTCAATTGTGGTGGCCCCGACCTGATTGACCACGGAAAAAATGGCTGGCTTGTAAAAGCTGGCTCAACGGCCGAACTCCAGACTGTTATTGAAGGATTGGTTGAAAACCCGGAGTCGATTATCAAAGCCGGGCAGAAAGCAATGGAAACGGCACGGTTGCGACCCTGGAGTGTCTTTAGGCGGGAGCTTTCAAATGCCATACAGCGTCATTATCAATCACTATAACTAAACAAATAATTTCATAGGCAATATATGCTTGTATGATGTTTTTAGTCACAATGTATTTTCGTTCCGGGCTAAAGAATTATGAAAAAGGGATAGGATGCAAACTAATAAAACTGCAAAAACAAGAGATATTGCGGCGAGATCTGGTACCGTGACAAAGGATCCAAATCATATTCTAAAGATGGGGATATGGTTGTATTTCTATTTGTGGATTTTCGAAGGTGCCCTACGTAAATGGTTTCTTCCTCAATTGTCCATGCCTCTATTGATAGTTAGAGACCCCATAGTATTGTGGCTAATATTTTTGGCTTATCAGCGAGGCTTGTTCAAACCCAACTTCTATTTAACTGCTATCGTAGCGTTGGGAGTGTTGAGCTTTGGTGCAGCCATGTTCATGGGACATGGGGATAAATGGGTTGCGATTTATGGAGCTAGAACAATGCTGCTTTACTTCCCAATGATGTTTGTTATAGGCAATGTTTTTAATCAGGCAGATGTGCTAAAAATGGGAAAGGTTCTTTTGTGGATCGCAATACCCATGACGGTTCTTTTGGTATTGCAGTTTTACAGCCCCCAAACTGCCTGGGTGAACAGAGGCGTAGGCGGTGATGAAGAAGGCGCTGGTTTTGGCGGAGCCCTGGGATATTTCCGCCCCCCCGGAACATTTTCTTTTACCAATGGTACTACTTGTTTTTACAGTATATTGGCTCCCTTTATAATTTACTATTGGTTGACCCCAAAAAAGTTAAACAAATACATATTGCTGCTTGCTACAGGCGCATTGTTAGTTGCCATCCCTACATCCATTAGCCGGGGATTATTTTTACAGGTTGGCGTGTCTGTCGTATTTATGTTAATAGCCATCTCAAGAAATCCAAAATATTTTGGTAAGGTTTTTATAGCGACAGTGTTAGTCGTGGTGGCTTTCGCATTGTTTAGCAATGTCGGATTTTTTCAGACTGCTACGGAGGCCTTCACCAGCCGTTTCGAAAACGCCAATGAAAGTGAAGGAGGGTTGGTGGAAGGTACTATCGGCAACCGCTTTTTTGGTGCGTTAATAAAAGCAATTTCTTTTTCAACAGGTTCGATGGTTGGAATGGGAGTAGGTAGCGGGACTCCCTTGGGGGCCTTGTTGCTCAAAGATGATACCGTGGCTAGAACAGCCGATTTTGAATGGCTCAGAGAAATAGGTGAAATGGGTGTGATGGGACTCGGCTTAATAATGTTAAGGGTTGGGCTTACTCTGAAAATTGCGGTGGCCAGTTACCATAAATTGAAGAAGGATGATATGCTGCCCTGGTTGTTATTTAGTATAGGTGCTTTGGTGATATCGCAAGGTCAATTACATCAGCCTACAATTTTGGGATTTTGCGCTCTTGTAGGGGGCTTGTGTATGGCATCATTCAAAAGCACCGTTACAAAAAAGACAATCGTCAGGAAAAAGAAAACTGGTCCCGTCAAACAATTTTCTCCCGATAACCTGGCGACAAGAAATCCAGTTTAGTCGTACCTATTTTTTTTAAAATTTAGAACTATTGTTGTCCGACAAAAGTATAAAAATGGCATAATACTTTGATGTAACCCTTTGTAGCACTACATTTTCATTTTTATTTGTAAAACAGGGGGTACTGTTTCTTTTCGTGTTGCATTTCATTTTCTGATTTTTTCTTCCGAACCCTTGTAAGTTTATAGGTCTCAATGATTGCTGATATTGAAACATAATTCATGATGTGCAGGCGGATGATGGAAGCAAATATTGAAAAGGCCATTTTTGATTTCTGCTCTTTGTACAATACTTCTAATAGCAATAGGGCTATTAACGCACACCATACCTGTATTTCTATTGCATTTGTATTATCTCCATAAAAATAAGTGAGGGGAAAATTTTGTTTTAGTTTTTTAAAGAAGGTTTCGATTTGCCAGCGATTGGCGTAAATGGCTGCAATTTTCTACCGCGTAAAGTTGAAATTATTGGTAGTGTAAACAAAAGCCTTTTGATATTTCGGTGAAAATACTGCTACACGCCGCATCTGCTGTGTTATCACTTCTTTATTTACTTTACAACTTACTTCAATTCTTTCATCCTTTAGTATGTGCTGTGCATCTTCTGCAAGGTCAAATTCTTCGATGGTTTTATAATCCGCATTTTCTTTTTGACGGGTTACGTAATAGATACTTCTTTCGGTAAATTTATCGAATTGCTCGTAGTTGATATATGCTTTGGTCAAAGGCAATGATGGAGTAATCAGGCAGTTCTTTGATGTATTTATAAAACTGCTGGTCATGTAATGCAGCAGCCGTGTATTTAATAAAAGAAGGCATATTGGCATTGGCATTTAGGGGTGTATGTACTTTCATTCCACCCTTGCTGGTGCCATCTTTTCGCTTTCTGCCTGCGGGCTTCAAGATGGCTTTAAAAAGTGATATAGTGCTGCTGTCAAGGATATAAAGATTTTTTCGGGTTTCAGGTGTCAATCGGCCGTTCGAGATATGTGCTTATAAAAGGCGTACATTTTTTGGTAGATTGCAAAACCCTTAGAGGGGCGCTGTTTATTGCCATCGCTTAGTGTACTGCGTGGCGGCACCCGCTTAAGGTTGAGGTGATTGAGCTTCCCCTGGCATGCTTCAAGTCCGTACTGAATTTCCCGTAACGATGTGCAGTAAGTAAGGATGCCGTACAGCATACTAACAAGGTGATCCCATAAGAACAATCTCTTATAGCAATGATTTGCTTTGTGCTCTGCTATTGTTTGCTTTATGATACTTTGGTCTATTAATGAAAGGAGCTGGGGAAAAAACCGGCTGTCCGACATAATCGGTAGATTTGTTCATATCTAACTTTTTTGGTGTGAGAACCGCAAAGTTGATATGGGGGGTGGTTACAAAACCACCCTTATTTTAAAATATTATCTCGGACAACAATAAATTTAATTAATTTCGTTTAGATATCAAGAATGCTGTTTATTATGATCTTGTTTACATAGTTGTTGTTCCAGCTTTATTTGTTATTATTTTCTCTAACGCTGGTGTTTTTCTTAAAAGGTATAGATTCCTATCCGCAGCACTAATAATGATTGGGAAGTATTCGATAATTATCATGTATTTACTATTGCTATTAATCTAACGATAGGGCAGATATTCAACCTTCGACTAGAACCACTAATGTACTGTTTAATGGGAATCTGTATTCCTCTGGTGATCGACAAAATCGTAAATAATTATAAATGGAGCCGGACTTTGTTTCTGGGCACAAGTAATAAAATTATGGTAGGAAATTTAATACTTAAAATAAGAAGAAGTTGGAGGGCCTGGCTATTTATGTCGAGACTCTTATTGGGAAAGCGGTTGCTTTTAAGTGGACTGTCAAAAAGGGAAAAGGCAATAGGAACTATAACCAGTCTCACCACTATTTCCGAATTTTGTCTTTTTCCACATACCCGCCGCTTGTCGGTTCAATTTTTAGAGTTGTTTACTTTCTAAAAAAGTATAAAAGAAATAAGGATAACATAGATGCAGGTTAGACCAAGGTTAGAAGAGGTTGATATACAAAAGGGCTTATTGATGATTCTTGTTGTTTTAGGACATTCATCATTCTCTCATAAAAACTATATTTATTGGTTTCACATGCCAGTTTTCTTTTTTATAAGCGGTTTCTTTTTCAAGACGTATAATAAACAACTTCCTTTTATCATTTTTTTAGAAGAAGCCTGTATGTGATAGGAGTTCCCTATTTGTTTTATTTGATAATTCTTAATAGCTATTCTCTTTCGAACATAATTTTATCTGGAACTCAAACTGAACTTTGGAATTATTTATATCGGATGTTTATCGGAGGCAGAAGGCTAGGAGATCAAAATGGTATATTTTGGTTTGTTTCGACACTTTTTTTACCCGTTTAATTGTTTATCTAACCACTAAATTTCTAAATCAGAAAAATAGTTTTATTATCTTAAGTTTTGCCTTTTTTTTGGGCGTGTTAGAATCAAACATTTTTCACGTATTAGAAAAGACGGCAAATTTTTTCCTTAATATAGACACAGTCCTCACATATAGCTTTTATTATTTCGCAGGCTTTGTTTTTTGGGAACGAACGCTTTTTAAATTAGTAAATGACGTAAGAGTATTTGCATTGGCTATTGCCGTAGTTAGTTTAATTATCTACCAACAAAGCATAAATTTAATTAATTTTCGTTTAGATATGAAAAATGCTATTTATTATGATCTTGTTTACATAGTTGTTGTTCCAGCTTTATTTGTTATTATTTTCTCTAACGCTGGTGTTTTTCTTAAAAGGTATAGATTCCTATCCGCAGCACTAACAATGATTGGGAAGTATTCGATAATTATCATGTATTTACATATTGCTATTAATCTAACGATAGGGCAGATATTCAACCTTCGACTAGAACCACTAATGTACTGTTTAATGGGAATCTGTATTCCTCTGGTGATCGGCAAAATCGTAAATAATTATAAATGGAGCCGGACTTTGTTTCTGGGCACAAATAACAAAATATGGTAGGAAATTTAATACTTAAAATAAGAAGAAGTTGGAGGGCCTGGCTATTTATGTCGAGACTCTTATTGAGAAAGCGGTTGCTTTTAAGTGGACTGTTAAAAAGGGAAAAGGCAATAGGAACTATAATCAGTCTCACCACTATACCAACGCGCATTAAATCTGTTGAATACGCTATTTTGTCTATTTTAAATGGAACTGTTATAGCAGAGAACATTTATTTATATGTAAGCGAAGAAACGTTTAGACTGGTTCAGGAAAGCAACTCGGAATTATTAAAATTAGCTGCCATTGGTTATTTGCAAATACGAGTGGTAGCCGATGTAAGATCTTATACAAAGCTGATATACGCCATAGATGAGCACCCGAATAAAAGTATAGTGATATGTGATGACGACGTCCTTTACCCAAAATATTGGTTGGCAGAACTTTTAGTAGCAAAAGAGAAATACGGGAATTGTAAAGTAATTGTAGCCCATAGAGCACATGAAGTCTGCTATGAAAGCAATGGGCAACTAAGTCCTTATAGTCGTTGGAAATTAGAGGTAACAAGTATCGCCGATATGCCAAGTAAATTGCTTTTCCCCACAGGAACTGGGGGAGTATTGTATCCACCTGGTTCCCTGCCTGCAATCGCCAAAAACATTTCACTTTTCAAGAAATACGCTCCTACAGCAGACGATGTTTGGTTTTGGTTTTCTGCATTAAGTAACGGTAGTATTTTCGCTTTGACGGGTAGGAAGTTTAGTAAAAGCGCTTTTTTAGAAATACCGAATTCTCAAAAAGTTAATTTATTTACTATTAACGTTCATCAAAAAGCGAATGATACACAAATAAAAAACACTGCTGACTTTTTTTTATCAATCGATGCAAGGACAATGAAAGCTTAAAATAGGGGTAATTATGTTATCTTATCGAAATATCTTCGGTTAACTCCTAATTTTAGAGGGAATCCGTTCCGACTTAATTTCAGCATATCCAGCCCACGATCAAGAGCTAGGGAATTAGCCAGTGCAACGAGATGAAAATTAATAATCAACTTAGTGCCGTTTAGATAGCGAGATCGAAAATGGTTCTGTCAAGCCGGACGATATTTATTTAGAACTACTCTATTCGCAGTTGCAAACCCTGATAAAGAATCAACACTGCAGACATTTCACAATAGGTCATCTTTCTTTACAAGCGATAACCATCTGTTGAAAATAAAGTATGGTAGATAGTTATCGAAGTTGGAAAAAACATGTTTTACCCCTCAGCGAAAATTATTTATTTTTCTAATAAACCGGCTAAGTGAATATAGTTTTTTTTGTTCACCCCAGATTTCTTGATTCGCAAAGTATGCCCAGGTTTGCTTCCATGCTGGCAGATGGAATGAAACAAAGGGGACATACTGTTGAAATATGGTCTCCCAGGCCATTTTTTTTTCGCATGAGCCTATTCGGGAAACTTCGCAAATGGATGGGCTATTTGGACCAATATCTCCTTTTCCCATTAGAGGTCAGGTTAAGGCTAAAGAAAAACAAGCATCAAGAGCTATATGTGTTTTCTGACCAGGCGCTGGGACCATGGGTTCCCCTGGTATCTAAATATCCCCATGTAATTCATTGTCACGATTTTCTTGCACAGCGGTCGGCGTTGGGTGAAATTCCTGAGAATAACAGCCCCTGGACGGGTAAACGTTACCAGGCTTATATCAGGCGTGGTTTTCGAAAAGGTGAAAATTTTATTTCG
>JBDSAP010000289.1:0-7280 GCA_039922055.1 Ferruginibacter sp. | reverse complement strand
TGACCAGCAGAAGTTTTTTATGGCGGCATCGTTGTGTTATTCTAATTCCGATCTATCGGAACTCACTTGTACTGTATTTTTTCATGGCATCTTTTTCGTTCCATAATTAAACTATCGTAACCGTGAGGTACATTTTTTTAAATATGTCAAAGTAGAATTAATCAGTACGGTTGTAATTTTAATGGTTGGGCACCACTGCTGATCAAGTTTAAATTGGAAAAAGTAAAAAGGACACTAATTCTTTATTTGAGCTACCTGCCTGTCACGCCGTTCCCCCTTTATTTTGTAACTTTAAAACTCAACTTCCAACAATTTGATTCAGTTCATCCTTAACGAAAAAGAGATCAGCACGGATTTGCCAAAGGGAACCCTGTTGCTCGATTTTATTCGTTACCATAAAAATTTAACAGGCACTAAGATCGGGTGCAGGGAAGGCGATTGCGGCGCATGCACAGTATTGCTCGGCGAGATAAAGAAGGGTGAATTAATTTACAACTCTTTTACATCTTGTCTCACTCCGCTGGGCAATGCACATGGTAAGCACGTAGTAACAATCGAGGGTGTAAACGTACAAGGCTTGAATTATATTCAGCAAGCATTTGCCGATGAAGGGGCAACACAATGTGGTTTTTGCACACCTGGTTTTATTGTATCGCTTGCAGGTTTTTGTATTGATAAAAATACATCCTTCCAGTCAGGCATTGATGCCGTCAATGGAAATATTTGCCGGTGTACCGGTTATAAATCCATCGAAAGAGCAATAGAAAAAATCGCTGACAAAATGAGCGAAAGGAATGGACAAGACGCCATACAATTTGCTGTGCAAAATAATATCCTGCCTGCATATTTCAATACCATCAGGGCCAGGTTAATGAATTATTCTTTGTCAACAAATGGGATTGCCCCGGAACAGGGCAGTACCGTAAAGTTTGTAGCTGGCGGCACCGATCTTTACGTGCAGCAACACGATACCATAGCAGATTCTCCGGTTGAATTGCTCTTTGATAAAGATCAGTTAAATGGGATATTTCAGCAAGGAAATAAATGTATAATGGGTGCCTCGGTAACGGTGACAGATATTTTAAAGTCACCTGTTTTCCAGCAACACTTCCCTTCTTTGTACAAATACATGAAACTGGTATCATCTACACAAATACGCAATATGGCGACCATCGCCGGTAATATTATCAATGCATCACCGATAGGTGATCTTACCATTTTCTTTCTTGCTTTAGATGCACAGTTGATATTAAGTGATGGCGTAAATAAACGGGAGATCGCACTGCGAAAATTTTACAAAGGATATAAGCAATTGGATAAAACGAACGATGAATTTATTGAGCAGATCTATTTTGAATTGCCGACTCCTTCATCAAAGTTCAATTTCGAAAAAGTATCAAAGCGCACCAATCTTGATATTGCAAGTGTAAATACCGCAATACATTTAACCATACAAAACGAAACGATTATTGAGGCTTCATTGTCTGCGGGAGGAATAGGCCCCGTGCCTGCATACTTGCAGAGGAGCAGTAGCTTTTTAAGTGGCAAAACAATTTCACCAGAACTTGTATCCGGCCTGGTGGATATTGCACAGGAGGAAATTTCTCCCATTAGCGATGCAAGAGGAACAGCTACGTACAAACGCTTACTGTTGGGACAATTGATTAAGGCTCATTTTGTCACGTTATTTCCTGCATTGGATGTAAACAAATTAATGACGGCATAGATGAAGAACATAGATTCATATACACATACAAGGGGCGAATCTATTTACCTGGATGACATACCGGTAATTGCAGGAACACTATATGCTGCATGTTTTGATTCTACGGTAGCGCATGGCAAAATAATCAGCCTTGATGTATTGGAGGCGGAAAAAAGTGCCGGCGTAATTAAAGTACTCACACATAAAGATATAACCGGCGAAAATCAAATCGGCGGTATTGTGCCGGATGAAGAATTGCTTGCAAAAAATCATGTTCATTTTTGCGGAATGCCCATTGCACTGGTGATTGCAGAAACAGCACAACAGGCACGGGCGGCGTTAAAAAAGATCCGGGTTGAAATAGAAACATTGCATGCAATTACTGATCCACGTGAAGCTGCCGCAGCAGGCGAATTGATTGTACCATCCCGAACTTTTAAATTAGGCGATAGCAGTAATGCATGGTCAGTCTGCGATCATATTTTTGACGGCAAGGCAGATACTAATGGACAAGAACACCTGTATATAGAAACGCAGGGCGCTTACGCAGTTCCGCAGGAGAATGGGCAGTTAAAAATATTTTCTTCTACACAAAGTCCCACTGCGGTACAAAGAGCTGTATGCCGGGTTACCGGTCTTGCCATGCACCAGGTAGAAGTGGAGACAGGCCGTCTTGGCGGCGGCTTCGGTGGCAAAGAAGACCAGGCAAATTCGTGGGCAGCTATGTGCGCACTGGCTACTCACATTTTAAAAAGGCCGGTAAAATATTCGCTCGATCGCTCAGAAGATATGCGAATGACAGGTAAACGCCATCCTTACTCATCTGACTTTAAGATTGGTCTAAATAAAGATTTAAAGATCATTGCGTATGAAGTAACATTTTATCAAAATGCGGGCGCTGCTGCAGACCTGTCGCCTGCAGTAATGGAGCGGACTTTATTTCATGCAACCAACAGTTATTTTATTCCAAATGTAACAGCGACGGCTTTTAGCTGCCGCACCAACCTGCCACCGAATACTGCATTCAGAGGCTTTGGTGGTCCGCAGGGAATGTTTGTTATTGAATCAGCAATTGCAAGGGCAGCCGATGAATTAGGAATAGATGCTGCAACAATACAGGAAAAGAATTTGCTGCAAACAGGCGATACATTTCCTTATGGGCAAATAGCAGTAAGCGAAGCCAGTGAATGCTGGCAAAAAGCGATCGGCTTGTTTAATATTGAAAAAGAAAAAGCAACAGTGAAAGAGTTCAACGAAAAAAATCAGTTGTACAAAAAGGGTATCTCATTAATGCCGGTATGCTTTGGAATTTCATTTACCAATACATTGATGAACCAGGGAAGAGCACTGATACATGTTTATACCGATGGCAGCGTAGCAGTGAGTACCGGCGCCATAGAAATGGGACAGGGCGTTAATACAAAGATCCTACAGGTGGTAGCGCAAACATTTTCCATCGACCCGGCAAAAGTAAAAATAAACAGTACGAATACTTACCGCATTGCTAACACATCTCCATCCGCTGCTAGTGCTACAGCAGACCTGAATGGTAAAGCTGCACAAATTGCTTGCAATGGAATTTTAAACCGGTTAAAACAAGTGGCAGCGAATGAGTTTAATGTTGCCATTGATGCTGTTGCCGTGAAGGATGAAATTTTATATATCGATGGAAAAGAATCTGCATGGAATTGGAGACAATTGGTGCTGGCAGCTTATGTAAAACGTGTTAGTTTATCAGAACATGCTCACTACGCTACACCCGGTATTTATTTTGATAAAACAAAGGAAAAGGGCCATCCCTTTGCGTACCACGTTTATGGTACGGCTATTACGGTTGCAACAATTGATTGCCTCCGCGGTATCTATGAAATTGATTCAGTAAAACTCGTACATGATTTTGGCAGCAGCATGAACCCGATAATTGATAGAGGGCAAATAGAAGGTGGACTGGTGCAGGGTATTGGGTGGATGACGATGGAGGAAATTATTTACGACGAAAATGGTAAGCTTCGTAGCAACGCACTGTCTACGTATAAAGTACCGGATATTTATGCTGTGCCAAAAGAGATTATAATTGATTTTTTAGAAACAGAAAAAGATAACCTCGCCGTCTTCAAATCAAAGGCAGTAGGGGAGCCGCCATTGATGTATGGCATAGGCGCTTTCTTCGCTTTGCGAAATGCAATAAAAAATTTCGATTCATCATTGAGGCCTGCTTTTACAGCGCCGATGACCGCAGAAAAGCTACTACTGAATTTATACCCGGAAGTTGTAAGCGAACAAGCTGTTCCGCAACCAGATCCCTTATCACATTCTTTAAAAGATAGCTAATCATTTTAAAAACACCAGTAGGATAATGTATGCAAAGCAATTACTCACGTGGCAATTCATCGGGGATAGCCTGCAACGAAATGTGGGAGTATTGCTGTTGTATGTGCTTGAAAGTAAAAGCAGTAGCCCCGGGCGGCAGGGCTTTTTTATGGCGGTAAACACAAAGGGTGAAATGCGTGGTTCCATTGGCGGAGGAATTATGGAACACAAGTTTGTGGAGCTTGCTAAATCCAAATTGAAGGAAGCTGTCGATGAAGTTTCTATTCATCACCAGTTACATGATAAAACAGCGGCAAAGAATCAAAGTGGCATGATCTGCTCGGGTGAGCAAACACTTTTTTTATACACGGTTCAATCAAAGGATATTATTCCTGTTACAGCAATCATTGATTCACTAAAAAATAATCGTAGCGGTCAACTGCAATTATCACCAGGTGGTATTTATTTTTCTGAGGATATTCCCGCAAAAAATTTTTCCTTTAAACTTCAGCCAGATGGCAATTTTATATACACCGAAAAAACAGGCTATAAAAATCATTTGTATATTATTGGTGGAGGCCATTGTGCATTAGCTTTTTCGCAACTGATGAGCAGCATGGATTTTTTTATTCATGTATTTGATGATCGTCTCCATCTAAATACATTAGAGCAAAACCAATATGCACATGAGATAAAGTATGTGGGTGATTACAATGAATTGTCAACGCTTATTCCGGCCGGAGATAATTGCTATGCAGTGATCATGACCTTTGGTTACCGCACAGACGAAATTGCATTAAAAGCCTTGTTGGAAAAGGATATAAAATATTTGGGCATACTTGGCAGCAAAACCAAGATCAGTAAAATGTTTAAAGTCTTTACAGAAGAAGGAATATCACCAACACGGCTGGAAAAGGTTCATGCTCCGGTGGGCATTCAAATAAAAAGCCAAACGCCGCAAGAGATCGCAATAAGTATTGCCGCAGAGATAATACAGGTTAAGAACGACACCTGATGTATGATGTGTGATGTATGATGTGTGATGTGTGATGTGTGATGTATGATTTGATCAAATTTCTTGCGGCCTGCAAGTGATTTAGTTTGTGAATACCTGAAGAAGTATAAAGCAATGCAATTTCAGATATGCGTCATGCAAAAGACGCAGAGTTTAAAGTAAGTGAGAAACGTAACTGATTTATATACGAGAAATCAAAAAGTATAATAAAGTATAGTCTCTAAAACAAATCAGACATCAGACATCAGACATCCTACATCAGGCATCTATACACATCATACATCATACATCACACATCCTACATCAGTACAACGTTTTGTCTGCTTTATTTTTCCATTCCTCAAATACTTTCAATGCGGCCTCGCGGCTGATTGGTACAATGGGAATTTTGCGATGTTCAATTGCTACTTTCATTTCATCATAGATCATCGAGTCATCGAAGCCTATATCAGCAGCATCGGTGCGGTTGTTGGCGTAGTAAACTATTTTTGGCCGTGCCCAGTAGATGGCGCCAAGGCACATTGGGCAAGGCTCACAAGAAGTATAAATTTCGCAATCATCTAATTGAAACGTCTCCAGGTTTTTGCACGCATCTCTAATGGCGGTAACCTCCGCATGGGCGGTAGGGTCATTTGTAGAAAGCACTTTATTATTGCCCCTGCCTACGATCTTATCATCTTTTACAATGATACAGCCGAATGGTCCGCCTTCGTTATTCGTCATGCCATGTTGCGATAAAAGGATGGCTTCATGCATGAATAGTTCTTCTCTTGTCATGGTCTTTCAGAATTACTCATAAATATAAAAAATAGAAACCAGACAAGTTGTATTAATATCCATCGAAGGAGTCAATCACAGCAATCGTTTTATCGAGGTCTGCGTAGGTGAGTGCGTTATTTAAGAACCAGCTTTCATAAGCTGACGGTGGCAGGTAAACGCCATTGCTTAGCAGGTGATGAAATAGTTTATTGAAAAGAGGAATATTAGCTTTCGATGCAGAATCAAAATCAGTTATATCATGATCGCTGAAATGCACACTGATCATGCTGCCCAATTGATTGATACGAAACGGGACATTTCGCTTTGATAATACTTTATCAATACCATCCGCTAAATAGTTGGTTTTAGCATCCAGCTCTTCATAGATAGCAGGGTTATTTTTTAATTCCGTCAGTAAAGTAAAACCAGCAATCATCGCAATAGGGTTGCCACTTAATGTACCTGCCTGGTAAACATTTCCCACCGGGGCAATGTGTTGCATGATCTCCCTGCTTCCACCAAAAGCGCCCACTGGCATGCCAGCCCCAATCACTTTGCCATAAGTTACCAAATCTGCTTTGATATTTAATTTCTCCTGTGCACCACCTGCGCATAATCTAAAGCCGGTCATCACTTCATCAAAAATCAGCACAATGTCTTCTTCGTCACACAGCTTTCTCAGGCCTTCCAAAAAGCCTGGCTTAGGAAGAATACACCCCATATTGCCAGCAACAGGTTCCACTATTATCGCAGCAATTTCATCCTTATGTTCTTCGGCTAATTTTATTACTGCTTCCAGGTCATTGTAAGGAGCGTTCAGTGTATCATTCGACACACCGGCAGTAACTCCTGGCACCGTTTGGATATTAAATGTAGCAACGCCGCTGCCCGCTTTTACTAAAAAAGAATCTGCATGTCCATGGTAGTTTCCTTCAAACTTGATAAACTTATTTTTACCGGTAAATCCTCTTGCCAAGCGTATAGCGCTCATGCATGCTTCAGTGCCACTGCTCACCATACGGATAAGGTCAACATTTGGCGTCATGCTGATGATGAGTTCCGCCATTTCTACTTCAAGTTGGGTAGGTGCACCAAACGATGTGGAGTATGCGGCATATTCACGGATGGCAGCAACAACGGGGTCATAAGCATGACCCAGTATCATTGGTCCCCAGCTTGCGATATAGTCAATATATTGATTGCCATCTGCATCAAATAGATAGGCGCCCTTTGCATGCGTAATAAAAAGGGGGGTACCGCCAACGCTTTTAAAGGCACGAACGGGAGAGTTCACCCCGCCCGGAATAGATCGCTGGGCACGTTCGAAAAGTTGTTTGCTTTTTTCAATTATCATGTGGTGTGAATTGTCAATGGTGAATTGTCAATCAATGTCGTTTACTTGAGAAATTTCACGCAAAGAATGAAAAGAAGCAAAGCCGCAAAGTCCTATTTTCATCTTCTTTGCGTCCTTACCTTATATTACTTTGCGGC
>JBDSAP010000288.1:0-3910 GCA_039922055.1 Ferruginibacter sp. | reverse complement strand
CGGGATTGTTGAAAGTGACATCATCATGGCCGTATGCTGTGTAAAATACTCTCCCCTGTCCATAAGAGCGAACCCAGGTGTAGGGCTCATGATGGCTTCCTTCTACCCGCTCTGAAAGCACTTCAACGTTTTTGCTGATTTTATCATGGACATACGTTTCGTCTTTTGTAACAAACGCAGGCACACCTTTCATTACCGGGTGCTCGGGATGGGTAATGACCGCGGGAAATGAATCGTAGCGATGGCTTTTAAATTGACCGCCGATCATCTCTACTACTTCGGGTGAATTGCGAAAACAAAAAGACGCACAATGCAAGGGAATAAATCCTTTACCACTTTGAACGAAACCCAGCAATGCTTTCTCCTGCGAAGCACTAATTGTATCATAGTTCGCATACACGATAAGTCCGTCGTATTGCTTAAGGTTCGCTTCATTTAAATCGTTGGGATCGGTGGTATAAGAGATATTGATTCCCCCTTTAAAATATTCCTTAGTTAAAATATCAGCAAGCTTTTCAGAATCATGGTGCTTGCTTTTATGACCTAAAAAAAGAATTTCGAGTCGTCGTGGAAGGTCTGCATTAGTGGAAGAAGCACCGATGAAAAGAAATGATATAAGAACGGCTGCGCAAAATGACAAAAGTTTTTTTTGCATGACAATCATTTGAATCGTTGTTAAGATATAACGAACCTCCTGAATTTTGTGCTGGAAACCTTCCTGCATTTTATCCACTTCTGACTGTTTTTTATCATTGTTTTAATATAATTTCATTGTTTAACGACAACTTATACAAGTTTGAAAGCTGCCTTGCATAAATCAACGATACCACCTTCGCAAATATTTGTTATCCGGCATTTGCAGGAAAAGCATTTTGACCCGGTGTGGCATGCCCATTCGGAGTACCAGCTTTTCGTTGTTTTACAAGGGACAGGAACCCGTTTTGTTGGTGATAGTATCAAGGCTTTTCGTGAAGGCGAATTGATTTTTACCGGGCCACACTTACCACACCTTTGGAGAAGCGATGAAATTTATTTTGAAAAGAAAAGCTCGTTAACAACGGAGGGCATTGTTATTTACTTCAATGAGAACTTTTTAGGTGAGCATATCATGGAAAAAGAGGAGATGACTATTTTGAAAAAGCTGTTTACCAAATCAATGCGAGGGCTTGAATATTATGGTCAGAAAAAAACATTAGTGATTCAAATGATGCATGAACTGACGCAGATGCAAGGCATCCATAGCGTTATTCATTTGCTTCATATTTTGGAGATATTAGCCAGCACAAAAGAGTATCATTACATCTCTTCGAAAGCTTATAGCGATGGCTTTGATCAGCATGAAACAGATCGGTTGAATACGGTTTACGAATATGTAATAAAAAACTTCAGGCAAAAGATTTTGTTAGAAGAACTATCTGAGTTATTACACATGACACCTACATCTTTCAGCCGCTACTTTACAATGAAAAACAATAAACCGTTTTCAAAATTTGTTTCTGAAATACGTATAAAGCATGCATGTAAATTATTAATGGAAACCGATGACTCAATTGAACAGATTTGTTATGAATGCGGTTTTAACACGATTTCTAATTTTAACAAGCAATTCAAAAAAGTGATACTGCAAAAACCTTCAGAGTATAAGAAAGAGTTTATGAGTTTGTAACAATAATCAAATTGAATGCAACTAATTAAAATGGTCAGCGATTACATATTGACACCAACTTAAATTGCAATAAAACAATCTCTCAATTTTTTATGCCCCTATTCAATATTGATCCATTTTTTAAGTTCATAATGATCAATTAATTCTCTTAATTAATCTGAACCATGGCAGACGATCCAAGGAGACTTGAATCCTTTTTTTGGTTGGACCAGTTATCAGGGTTGCATCATCACCCTTCCATTTTCCTTTGGGAAAAAGTACTAACCGGCTATTTGTATCATCTAATACAGGGGTTACCATTATAGAATCCCCTAACATGAATTGATCCTTGCATTCTGAAAAACCTTCATTAGGAAATTCATACTCCATATTTCTAACAATTGGCTCACCAGTAGTAGCATTTAAAAAGGCCAGGGTTTTAATGTAATGCATAAATCCTTGCCTGGTATTTATTGCTTTTTTAATAGCGGCCAACTCTAAACTGTCCAGTACTCTCCATGGCGCTACCGAAAATTGCATCATTGGCATTAAGGCATGGCATTGTGCTGAACGAACAATCAATTTGTGGTCAATTTGCCTGGTGTCATCGAAAGAAGAAATTTCGCCCCCGCCTATCATATCAGGACACGAAAATCCATAGCCAAGCAAACCACCAATTGTTATGTCGGGGATAATCTTTTGTAAATCTGCCCAACTGTGATCTTTATCTCTTAATCGCTGGGCCAACGGTTGATTTCCATTTTTCCACATGGAACGATACTCGTTAAATGGATAGCTCATTCCGAAAATACCCCATAATTCAGTAAGCTCATTTGGCGTGACTTTACGATGAAAAATAATTTTCTCGTCCGTGTAAAATTCAGGGTCGCCGGCATCAAACTTATACCCGTCAACGCCATAGTTTTCCTTAATTGCTGCCAACTGCTGCCCATACCATTTAATAGCCCCCGGATTTGTAAAATCTAACACGGCACTATACCCATTCCACCATTCAATAATAGTAGGTTTTAAGATACCGGGCTCAATGTGATTTGAGTTTGTCGGCTTACTCAGCAGGAGATATTTTTTTTCTTTGAGCTCCCGAAACACCTCCGTATCCGGCGATATAAACGGGCTAACCCATAACATTACTTTGAACCCTAATTGATGTATTTCATTTATCACTAAAGCCGGATCTTCGAACCGGTCTTTTCTGAATTCAAAATTTCCGTAATAGGGAAACCAATTGTCATCTATCATCAAAATCCCCGGGGGAAAGCCATTGTTCACAATGTCATGAGCGTAGCGCAAGATATCATGCTGATTTTGGTTATACTTTAATTCAATCCAGGTGTTATACTGCGGGCTGCTAAATAATAAGCTATCTGGCATTTTTCCTGATGCCGGAAAAAAGCGCTTGCTTGCAAGTTTGTAAGATTCCGCGAGGGTTGAACCAGCATTATCAACGAAGAGGGAATCATAAATACCCGAAATGATCAATGTATTTTTTTCAAAACAAAAGGAAAAAGGTGATTCACTCCAAATATACCGGCCTTTTGATGACACCAATAGCGGGGATGCTTGATTGCCTTTGCCATCGCCAAATAAATTGAGGCAGTACCCTTGTTTAAAGGGCATATTATTGCCTTCATTTACAGCAGCTCCAAACCATTTTTCCCCGGATAAAATTTGAATGGTATCATGTTGGGTCCAATTAATTACAGGCTGGCAATGGGTTGCTGATATGGCGAAAAAAAAAACAGCTAAAACAATTGGTTTTTTCATTTATGATCTGATCTTGATTCGGTTTTATGGATTCTACTAATCTTCCTAATATCTACATCTTAAATAGTTGGTAGATCTTCTTTTAAAATCATCCTATTTCAGGGAGCTGTCTACCATGGATCAAGTACTGATTCATTCGGCGATTCCATGTACGCACTCTGATACTTTCCGATAAACTCCCTGAGTTTGGAAAGATAATTTTCGAGGTTTAAATCTATTTCATCAATGATCAGATAACTCATATCCGGTGTACGGTTAGCAAAATGTCGTGTCCTATCTTGCCGGAAAAAATATTTTTTATTTTCTGTGGACATTCCTTTTGGTAACCGGGTTTTATTCCAGGTATCAACCAGGTTGTCATAAGTACTTTTTCTTCGTTGCAGCGAATTAGAAACGATATTTTCCGCCTTTTTTAAATTATGAAGAGTACTGTCATGACTGATGAAACGCAGTTTATTTGCTTCTCCGATAGCATTTTCC
>JBDSAP010000287.1:0-10901 GCA_039922055.1 Ferruginibacter sp. | reverse complement strand
AACAGGGTATATGCGCCCTGGAGGTTGCCAATACTGCGGGTTAAAAACCATTTTCCTGCTACGAAAAAATACATTACTGACAGCCGCTTTACGGCTACAATTTCAAATCGCAACTTTCCCATCACCGTGGTATCAGGGTAACTTGCTTTATAATGATCCAGCGTAGTCTGCCATCCGTAGTTGGCGCCGCTGTTGCCTATAAACAGCAGTGAATCACTTTTCCAGTAGCTGGTCATAAAAGCTTCAATATTTCCCTTGTTCCAGTCAGCAATCTGTCCATTTAATAAATTCCTCACAGCAAGTTCATCTTTAGATTGCGCAAATGAAAAGGATGCAAGAAGAAAAAAGCAGCAGCAAAATGTTAACTTTTTCATGGTGAGTTTTATTGCTGAAGATAATTAATTACCCGTTTGGGTTTGGGCCTAACTTTGCAAAAAAATATTGGCATGATCAAAAAATGGCATTGGTACGTAGGTTTTTTCCTGCTTTTATTTGGAGCCTACTTTATATATTTTTTTAAACAGGATGATTTTAAGCAATCTTCGCTTCCTGTAATTAACGATGTGCAGCAATTTTCTTTTATCAACCAAAATGGAGAACCGATAACGGACAGGGATGTAGAAAACAAAGTGTATGTAACGGAATATTTTTTTACCACCTGCAAGGGCATTTGCCCGAAGATGAATGCGAACATGCGCAGGGTTTACGAAGCATATAAAACAGACAGCAACTTTCTCATCATCTCACATACCTGTATGCCCGAAACAGATTCTGTGCCTTTGCTGAAAAAATACGAGGAAAAAATGCTGATGGGAAAACTGGAGAAAAGTGTAGATGGCTCTTATAAAATCCAGTACGATAGCAGTATGAAAATGAACACTTCACAACACACCTGGAATTTTGTAACGGGGGATAAAAAAGCGCTGTACTCAATGGCAAGGCAGAGCTATATGATTGATAATAATAAGCCTGACACTTCAGCAAATATTGCCGACCAGTTTATTCATACACAATTCTTTGCGTTGGTTGATAAACAAAGCCGGGTAAGAGGAATTTATGATGGCTTGAAAGAAGATGAGATACAAAAATTGTTAGTGGATATAAAGGAAGTATTAAACGAAAAGCGCCGCAACCGCAGTCTTTAATTAATCAAGCGCTTATCAATCCATTTCATTCCTTACAAACTCGGTCAATTTTTTTATTTGAGCTGAAGAAAAATCAAATTGCAGTCCTGCCGCCTCAAATAGTTGGGGAAGTGTTTTCGTTCCGCCGAGGCTAAGCGCATTTGTATAATTATCTAACGCTTTTTCAGGGTCATTTTTGTATTGCATCCACATACCGATAGCGCCTAATTGTGCAATGCCGTATTCAATATAATAGAAGGGTACCTCAAACAAATGCAATTGGCGCTGCCAAAGATTACTACGATATGTTTCCAGTCCGCTATAGTCGATCACATCATCACTAAACTCATTTAATATACGGTTCCAGTTTTCTGTTCTTTCTTCATTTGAATAATCAGGATGCTCATAAAGCCAATGCTGGAATTTATCTATCGTTGCTATCCATGGAAGAATGGTGATCACTCTCTCAAGCTGATGTTCTTTTGCTCTCTGCAACTCCTCTTTACTTTCGAAAAATACATCCCAATGATCCATGCTGAAAAGTTCCATAGACATGCTCGCTACTTCAGCAATCTCCATCGGGTATTCCTTAAAGCCGGTGAGCGGCAATGGGTGCGCCAAAAAAGAATGAATAGCATGACCGCCTTCATGAACCATCGTTGTAAGGTCCTGCATCTGGCCCGCAGCATTCATAAAAATAAAGGGAGCTCCACTTTCAGCCAACGGACAGTTATACCCACCGGGAGCCTTGCCCATCCTGCTATCCAGGTCAAGGTGATGAAGCTCATTCATTTTTTCAAGACATTCTCCAAAGAAGGGCCGCAGCTTCTTAAAGCATTCGATGGATTTATCGATCAGTTCATTGCCCGCTTTAAATGGTTGCAGCGATGGTGTGCCTTGCGGTTCAGCCTCTGTATCCCATGGGCGCAGCGTTTCAAGGCCAAGCTTTTCCTTTTTCTTTTGATAGATTTTATTTACAAGTGGAAGCACATGCTCTTTTACAGCCTCGTGAAAAGCATAACAATCTTCTTTAGCATAATCGAACCTGCCGAGTTCTTTAAACCGGTATTCTCTATAGTTCGCAAACCCTGCATTGATAGCGACCTGGTGGCGCATCTTAACAAGCTGGTTAAATAAATTACCCAGCTCATCTTTATCCTGCAAGCGACGCTCTTGTATTTTTTTATAAGCTTCTTCTCTTAACGCCCTGTCGTGGCTTTCCAAAAATTTGGCGGCTTGTTGCAGCGTGTATTCCTCGCCGTTGATCGTCACAATCATTTTACCGGTGATCACACCAAAATGCTGTTGCAGTACGGATAATTCAGCCTGCAATGGAATGTTTTCTTCCCTGAATAATTCTATACTTTTTCGTATGCTGCGCAGGTATGTAAAATATGTGTCGGTATCCAGTTCTTTTGTCAACGGATGGCTGACCAGCTTCTTATTTAAGGCATCCGCATAGGGCTGTATTTTAGGCTGAATCTCCAGGCAATAATAATTAAAGGCGGCCTCCAGTTCAGCATTCTCCGTATCACAAGTCATACGAATTTGTCGCCAGCATGCATCTTCACTCACTACCGCTTCCAGTTCACTTTGATCCGATAGCCATTGATTCATCGCATCTGGTGTATCAATATTTCTTTCAAGCAATTCTTTAAGAAATGGCTCAAGATGCTGCCAGTCTGTTAGCACAAAATCTGCTGGTAAAAAGTGACGGGGGATTTTTTTAATATTGGCTGTGTACATTCTATAAATTTTTACCCTACGCAGGCTTGGAAATGATCATAAATGACGTAATTCACCTAACCCAATTACAGCCATTTTTGATATAGTAAACAAAGGATAAAATAATGAACAGTTTTTTTGAACCCAGCAGCAGTTTTTCAATTAAGCTTCATTGGCGTCGCACTCTTCTACATTTTATCAATATGGAGCAAAATACCATACTAATTTATCCCTTCTGCAGTATAGCATTTTTTCCGCTTGCTTATTGGGGGTTTTTAAGCCATTTTCCTGGGGGAATTAATTTTTTTCGGCGGGGCGTTTTTAACAACCGCCTGTTTGCTTTCGGCCACCTTTGCTTTTGGAGTTGCTACAGGTGTATCGTTATCGTGTTCAGGGTTTTCTGATAGTTTAATTTCCACTTCATTTGCTGTTAAAAGGGCGAACCATTTTACCATCTTTTTCATATCGCTTCCGTACACACGGTCAAAATCCATATCCGGATAAACTTTCTCGAAATATGCCTTAATTTCTTTTGCGTCTGCTTTTCCGTCAGGCAGGGCTTCTGTACTGGTCTTCATAGCAGTAAACACTTCCACAAGATTTATATTATCCTTTGTTGTGAATACTTCTATGCTTTCCAAATGTGAAAAACTATGTAAACGTGTACTTACAAATTTGGTGCTTTTATCTTCGAGTGACTTAACCACGCCACCATCTGCCTTTGAAGACATCAACTCATATAAACCGCCTAAACCCGTAATGGAGACCAGTCTGTTATAATCCATATAATAATTTTTTAGAGCTGCAAGTTACTTGAAAAAAGCAATTGCAGGTTACAAATTTCAGGTGCATGTCTTTCTAATAAAAAGCACAAAATCCATCTTTTTGGCGAGCCTTGCAGGTGTTTATTTCACCAACACTGTGAATTATAAATAAACAATTTCTACCACGCATTTGTATCTATCCATATTATTCATAAGTAAAAAGGCTGAACTAAGATCATGTCTATGTTGACCAGGTAAATTAATCCACGTGAAGATCAATATTATAAAAGGCGATATCACAACAGTAAAAATGGATGCGATTGTGAATGCAGCAAATAGTTCATTGTTAGGCGGAGGCGGTGTAGACGGAGCAATCCATCGCAAAGGTGGAAAGAAAATATTAGAAGAATGCATTGAAATAAGAAACAGGCAGGGCGGATGCAAAACCGGTGAAGCTGTGATAACAACAGGGGGTAATTTACCTGCAAAGTATGTGATCCATACGGTGGGGCCTGTGTGGCAAGGCGGCAATAATAATGAGATGGATCTTTTAAAAAATTGTTACCTCCACTGCCTGAAACTGGCAACAGCACAACATATTAACTCTATTGCTTTTCCAAATATCAGTACCGGCATATATGGCTTTCCTAAAGAGCCTGCCGCACAAATTGCGGCTGATGCAGTAAAGGAGTTTTTTGGTGCTGATACAAAGTCAGAAATTGAGGAAATCAGTTTTGTATGTTTTGATGATGAGAATTATCAATTATATCTTGAGAAGTTTGGATCGGGTCAGTAAACTCGTTCTCAGGGGCATGTCTCGACATGCTAAATTTGCACAATAAAAAATGAAGGGCTAAAATGAAGCACACCTAAAATATCAGCGCTGCTGATGATCTGCTTTCCATTATGATGCCCCTAAAATAATTAAACGCATGAACAGAACATTGGTAATTGGAGATATACATGGTGCATATAAAGCTTTGTTGCAAATAATAGAAAGAGCCGGGGTTAAGGAGGAGGATCAGTTGATTTTTTTGGGTGATTTTGTAGATGGCTGGAGTGAATCTTTTGAAGTGATTCAATACCTTATTGAACTCGAAAAGAAAACAAAATGTGTTTTTATAAAAGGCAATCACGACCTGTGGTGCCAGCAGTGGCTCGACAAAAATATACTTGATGAAACCTGGATCTACAACGGCGGCAAAGCTACTTATAAAAGTTACCAGAACAGGTCTGCAAACGAGCTGTCATCGCACCTGCAATTTTTCTTACAAACACAGAATTATGTGATAGACGATGAAAACCGGCTATTTATTCACGCTGGCTTTTCTTCGCTGCACGGCCCATACCGGGAGCACTATAGCAGCAATTATAGCTGGGACCGAACGCTCTGGGAAATGGCGCTTTGTCTTGATAAAAGAATTCATAAAGATTCGTTGCAGTATCCCAAAAGACTGAAATTATTTAATGAAATATATATCGGCCATACACCCACACTGCACTATGATAGTTTTGAACCGATGAATGCTGTAAATGTGTGGAATTTAGATACTGGCGCAGGTTTTAATGGCCGCCTTTCGATACTGGATGTTGAGTCAAAACAATTCTGGCAAAGTGATGTGGTGCAGAATCTTTACCCGGAGGAAACGGGGAGGAATAGGAGTTAGTTGTTTTGGGTAGTTGATGGTTCATTGTTCATAGTCTGGAATCGTAAGGATCGATTTTCAACCATGAACAATTCCTACGCCTTCATCCCTTCCAATTCCTTTTGCATCCGGAACATTTCGTCTCTTAATCTTGCTGCTTCCATAAAGTCAAGATCACGGGCAGCTTTTTCCATTTCCTTCTTTGTTTTTGAAATGGCTTTTTCCATTTGAGGGATGGTCTTATATATTTCCTGATCCTCCGCCGCCACTGTAACAATGTCCTCATCAGCGCCAATTGAATATGGATTGGAAGGATCGTAACCTTTTACATCCAGAACGGAGCCTTGTGCAAATATCTGCTCCTTGCTTTTTATAATTGTTGTTGGTGTTATACCGTGTTTCGTATTAAAGGCTATCTGCTTCTCCCTTCTCCTGTTCGTTTCATCGATGGTTTTTTGCATACTTTCCGTCATCTTATCTGCGTAAAAAATCACTAGCCCATCCACATTACGGGCAGCTCTTCCGGCAGTTTGGGTAAGGCTTCGTTCATTACGCAAAAAGCCTTCCTTGTCTGCATCCAATATTGCAACAAGAGATACCTCCGGCAGATCCAATCCTTCTCTCAAAAGATTTACGCCAACAAGCACATCAATGATGCCTAATCTTAGCTCACGTAATATTTCTATCCTTTCCAGCGTATCCACCTCGCTATGGATGTATTTGCTTTTTATATTGATGCGATGCAGGTATTTATCCATCTCTTCCGCCATGCGCTTTGTGAGTGTTGTTACTAAAACCCTGTCGCCTTTGGTGATGCGTTTATCAATTTCATCCAGCAGGTCATCAATTTGGTTAATGGAAGGACGAATTTCAATGGGTGGATCAAGTAACCCGGTCGGTCTCACTACCTGTTCTACCACAACACCGCCGGTTTTTTCCAGTTCAAAATCTCCGGGGGTGGCGCTCACAAAAATGGTTTGATTGGTCATAGTTTCAAACTCATTGAAGTTAAGTGGCCGGTTGTCGAGTGCACTGGGTAGCCTGAAACCATAATCTACCAGCACGAGTTTGCGGCTACGGTCACCGCCGTACATACCACTTATTTGCGGAATTGTTTGGTGACTTTCATCCAATACACATAAAAAATCCTGCGGAAAATAATCCAGCAAACAGAAAGGTCTTGAGCCTGGTTTTCTCCTGTCAAAAAAACGGGAGTAATTTTCTATCCCATTGCAATAACCCAACTCCCTGATCATTTCAAGATCGTAATTTACCCGCTCACTTAGCCGCTGTGCCTCAATGAATTTTCCGCTGCTTTTAAAATATTCTACCTGTGCCGCTGTCTCATCCTGTATCTCGTAGATCACCTGTTGCATAATATCTTTTGGTGCCAGGTATAGATTGGCGGGGAAGATGGCTGCATTATCAACCAGGGAGATCCGTTTACCAGAAGACAGTTCAAGCGTTTCAATCGATTCGATCTCATCGCCAAAAAAAGTAATGCGATAACCAAAATCAACATAAGGCAGATTAATATCCACAGTATCCCCATTTACCCGGAAAGTGCCCCTCGTAAAATCTCCCTGCGAACGGCTGTACAAGCTATTTACAAGAGAATGTAAAAATCCCTGGCGGGAGATTACCTGGTTTGTTGCGATCCTTACAATTCCATTTTCAAATTCCGCAGGATTACCGATACCATAGATACAGCTAACACTCGCTACCACAATAATATCTCTCCGCCCGCTCAGTAATTGGGCCGTTGCCTGCAGCCGCAATTTATCCAACTCTTCATTTATGCTGAGGTCCTTTTCTATATAGGTATTGCTCACCGGCATATATGCCTCGGGCTGATAGTAATCGTAATAACTCACAAAGTATCCAACAGCATTATCGGGAAAGAATTGCTTGAATTCGCCATAGAGTTGCGCTACGAGCGTCTTATTATGTGTAAGCACCAAAGTTGGTCTTTGCACATTTTGAATAACATTGGCAATTGTATACGTCTTACCGCTGCCGGTTACGCCCAGCAGGGTTTGATATCGTTCTCCATCCTGCACACCTTCCGTAAGTTTTTGGATAGCATCCTGCTGATCGCCTGCCGGTGAATAGGGAGATTGAAGATTAAATGGCATCTAAATATTTTTTTGCAAATTAACTCATCTGGATACAATAATTAAATCCGTCGCGGTTCGCTGACCATTTCGTGTTTGCGAATAAACCAGGCAATGGTGAATGAAGGAATAACATCGGTAAAAGGAGCCAGCTCTTCTATAAAATTCAATACGCCCCCAATCATTCCTAACCTTCCCCCAAAAAGCCTGTTGAAGATAAATGCGGAAATAGGCGCCCATATAATATCTGAAAATTCTGCGAGAAAGGGAAATGCATAGCTGGCCATGCCGACAAGATCCAGGAATATGCAAAGACCAATATTAGGGAGGGTTAAATTTTTCTCTTTCATTCTTAAATTATTTTCAAGTTTATTCATCAATTCTCCTGCCATACTCGGGGTTGTGCCATAGCGACGTTTTTTAATGGCTTTTTTAAAGGATGCAACCAGATGGTTGTAAGATGAAAAATCATTACATTAGCGCACAACCAACCAGCTATGAGTACAACCAATGCCCGGTTTTTAGCCCTTGATGTTTTCCGCGGATTAACCATTTGCCTGATGATCATCGTAAATACTCCGGGAAATGGAGCCACTACCTTCTCTCCGTTATCGCACGCAGCATGGAATGGCTTCACGCCCACCGACCTGGTTTTTCCCTCCTTTCTTTTTGCTGTTGGTAATGCGATCAGTTTTACAATGAAAAAATGGGCCGGCCTCAAACAAAGCGAAGTGTTGTGGAAGATCTTCAAGCGAACCTTTATTATTTTCCTGTTGGGCTACCTGATGTATTGGTTTCCTTTTGTGAGATGGAACGCAAATAATGAATTAATTGCTGCGCCGTTTGGGGATACAAGGGTGTTTGGCGTTTTACAAAGAATTGCTCTTTGTTATGGTATTGCATCATTGATGGTTTATTACCTTAAACCTAAAACATCGGTTATCATTTGTATCGTGCTGCTTTTTCTTTACTGGATCTTATTATACGCCTTTGGTGATCCGGCTGATCCTTTAAGTCGGGAAGGAAATGCGGGGCTTCGCTTAGATCGCTGGTTGCTGGGAGACAACCATTTATATCATGGCGAGGGGGTGGCTTTTGACCCAGAAGGATTACTTAGCACATTGCCGGCCATTGGCAATGTCGTGGGCGGATATATTGCCGGCAGATACATTCAGCAAAAGGGCAGCTCTTACGAAGGACTTGCGATACTATTGCTGTCCGGTGCAGTTTTGTTGTTTCTTGGATATTGCTGGAACCTTGGTTTCCCCATCAATAAAAAGCTTTGGACCAGTTCCTTCGTTCTTCACACAGTGGGATTGGATTGTATTATACTTGCCGCCATAATTTATATAACCCAATTTCTTAAAAAAGTCAGGTGGACGTATTTTTTTGAAGTATTTGGCCGCAATCCGCTTTTTATTTACCTGCTTTCGGAGATACTCGCCATCCTTTTATTTTTTATTAAAGTTGATCCTAAAACATCGTTGTTCAAATGGATTTATTTAAACATCTTTAGCCATGCAGGCCCCTACCTTGGATCTTTATTATTTGCGGTCAGTTTTATGCTGCTTTGCTGGTTGGCTGGTTACTTTTTAGATAAGCGAAAAATTTACGTTCGGGTTTAATGATCCCTGCTGCAAGAAGCTTTTGTGGTCGTCTTATAAGGAAATTGCTATGCATTGACTACAAATTTATTTATACCGTTTGTTTTATCCTTTCGTGATCATCCCTGCCTATTTCGGTAAAACTCCCGTTGCCTAAGGGCTCCTGAAAATAGCCCTTGAATTCCCGCCAAAATAGCCTACTTTTGCACCTTCAAAAAAAGCTCTGATTCAAATAAAGCTTTAACAAACACGTTTGTTTAAACAGGGTTTAAAGATCTCAAAAATGAATATAAGAAACATCGCCATCATCGCCCACGTTGATCATGGCAAAACTACCTTGGTAGACAAGATTCTACACAGCACCAATATTTTCAGGGATAACCAGGAAACTGGTGAGCTGATCATGGATAATAATGATCTTGAAAGAGAAAGAGGTATTACCATTTTTAGTAAAAACGTATCCGTAACATATAAAGGCATTAAAATTAATGTGATAGATACCCCTGGTCACTCGGATTTTGGTGGTGAAGTGGAAAGAGTTTTGAAGATGGCTGATGGGGTGCTTTTATTGGTAGATGCATTTGAAGGCCCAATGCCGCAGACCCGTTTCGTATTGCAGAAAGCGCTTCATTTAGGATTACACCCTATCGTTGTGATCAATAAAGTAGATAAGCCAAACTGCCGCCCCGACGAAGTGCACGATGCGGTATTTGAATTATTTTTTAACCTGGATGCTACTGAAGAACAATTGAACTTTCCGACGATTTATGGAAGCAGCAAGCAGGGCTGGATGAATACCACTTTAACAGAAACAGATAATATTTTCCCTTTACTGGATGCCATACTGGAGCATGTACCAGAGCCAAAAGTAAACGAGGGAACTACTCAAATGCAAATAACTTCCCTGGATTATTCTTCATTTCTTGGAAGGATCGCCGTAGGCAAAGTTGCCCGTGGCACTATCAGGGAATCACAGCCTATTTCATTGGTACAAGCTGATGGTAAGATCAAAAAAATGAAGGTGAAAGAGCTTTATACTTTTGAGGCCCTGGGTAAGAAAAAAGCAACGGAAGTTAGTGCAGGAGATATTTGTGCGGTAGTTGGCCTGGATGAATTTAACATCGGCGATACTATTTGCGAGGTCGACTTTCCGGAGGCATTGCCGGTGATCAGCGTAGATGAACCTACTATGAGCATGTTGTTCAGCATCAATAACTCACCATTCTTCGGAAGAGACGGAAAGTTTGTAACATCCCGTCATCTTCGTGACAGGTTAATGAAAGAAACAGAAAAGAATCTTGCTTTAAGAGTAGAAGATACCGACGGAGCTGATAGCTTCCAGGTATTTGGCCGTGGTATTCTCCATTTGGGGATTCTTATTGAGACCATGCGCAGGGAAGGATATGAATTAACAGTGGGTCAGCCACAGGTACTGGTAAAAGAAATAGATGGCAAAAAAAATGAGCCATTTGAAAACCTAGTGGTAGATGTACCACAGGAATTTAGTGGCAGAGTGATCGACCTCGTTACGCAAAAAAAAGGCGAACTGCTGGTAATGGAAACCAAAGGTGATATGCAACACCTTGAGTTTGAGATACCATCACGTGGATTGATCGGTTTGCGCAGCAATATGCTTACAAACACAGCAGGTGAAGCCATCATGGCGCATCGCTTTATTGAATACAGGCCCTGGAAGGGATCAATTCCCGGCCGCAGCAATGGAGTTTTATTATCAAAAAATACAGAGAAGACGACCGGTTATTCTATTGATAAACTACAGGACAGAGGTACTTTCTTCGTGGATCCGGGTGAAGAGGTGTATGCAGGACAGGTGATCGCTGAGCATATTAAACCAGGCGACCTTGTTGTAAATGCTACCGAGCCGAAAAAATTAACCAACCACCGTGCAAGCGGAAGTGATGAT
>JBDSAP010000286.1:0-7626 GCA_039922055.1 Ferruginibacter sp. | reverse complement strand
ATACTGTTTCCACCGTTGGTTTGGGCTTTTGCCAACAACATACAAGACAAAATAAAAATCAGGAATAGTGCTTTCTTCATGACATATTTTAAAACGCAGCAAATGTCACCCTAAATTTTGTAGAAATCCTGTTGTTTGGTTTTATTTCATATTGCGTAATGAATTCTGTAGCATTAGTTGCAAAATTTTATGCGCAAAAGAATTCGTTTGGCAGGCTAAGGGATTGTATAAATAACAGATTTGTAGCAGGTATGAAAGCTATCGTTCGTCTTTGCACCTTCCTGAGATTTCAACGAAATGGATTCGGCAAACTTGTTTTTATTGGCTACCCAATTGCTATTACACGGCATCTGATTCACCGGTATTAACGAGGTGCTTAACTACTGGTTCGGGAAATACCTACCGTAGTATCATCATCCATTATCACATAGCCTTACGAAATAATTTCGGTTACCTCCATCGATTTGCTTTTTACGATTGTATTGGGAGGGAGCGATTTGTAAATTACATTGTTTGCACCTATTACACAACCATCCCCGATTGTTACATTATTAAGGATGACTGAGTTGCTGCCGACCCAAACATTATTGCCAATTTTTATGATCCCATTATTGTAACCCTGTTGTGTGAAGGGCACATTTCGGTCTTTATATTTGTGGTTGTGATCATATAGCCTGACACCCTCGCCAAACCACGTATCATCCCCTATAATAATTTGCCCCTGGCATGTAACGGTAGAATGGTTATTAAACAACACGTTGTTACCGATTATTAATTCTCCCACAACATTAAAGTTGCAAAACTTGCCAATAATTACCGCAGCTCCGGTGATCATCTTAGAATGTTGCTCCATAAAATTTATCCTGGAAAAATCTCCCAGGTACAATTGCTGCGTATCGATACTGGCAGATATATTGTAAAAGTTTACCCTTGCCGTTGCACTCAGTTTGATCGCTTTGTGATTTTTGATATGTTTAAAATTCAACCAATACATGTAGCTGATGGCAAGCCTGTTCCGGTAATTGAATAATCTTTTTTTAGGGTAGAAATAAAATACTTTGACAAATAAAAAAAGCCATCGCTTTATCAATTTTTTGGAACCAGTACGAATAGATTTTTTAAAAACATTTACACGATCGGTGATCTGTTCAGTAAACGTTATAGGGGGGACAGACAATTTGCCAAACCTTTCTTTTAGCTCCTGTACCCAGGCTGTTTTACCCTGGTCTTTGAAGTAAATGATATATTGTTCAAAGGCTTTGCGGAATTGCTTGGTTTCTTTGTTGTCGAGTAATAGCGGGTCATAATTATTCATGCGGATAACCAGGGAGAGGTAATGCTGGTTGACGAGGTTTGCCGAAAAATTGTTCTCATGTACCCGGTATTCAAATAGCCTGTTCTCCATACCGTAAAAAACAGCGCCAGCCCTGCACAATTTTAGCCAATAATCGTGGTCCTCAACACCAGGCACTGTTTCATCCTGCATGCCAATCTTTAACACCCAACTCATTTTTATCACCGCAGATAAAACCGGAATGTAATTGCCAAAAAGCATCTTTTTATACAGGTACTTACCCTTAAAATATCCCCTGGCTATTTCATGATGATAATAATGCCTGATCGGCTTATCCTGGAAGTTTGTATATCCATCTGAGAAAATCACATCTAACTCCTCGTTGCCTTTGATGCATTGATACTGAAGCGTAAGTTTTGCAGGTAGCCATACGTCGTCGGCATCAATGAATGCCAGCCATTGTCCCGCAGCCACTTTGATGCCGGTATTGCGTGCTGCGGGCTGCTTTTTATTAGCCTGGTGTAATAATTTTATCCTGGCATCTGCGCTGCAAAAATCATTGACGATGCTAACGGTATTGTCTGTAGAACCATCATTGATGATTATCAGTTCCCAGGATGAAAAAGATTGTTGTAGAATGGACTGTATTGTTTCTGAAATAAATTTTTCTCCGTTGTAAACGGGAAGAATAATGGAGAAGAAAGGAACATTTAAAGTTGCGTCCATGTTACAAGTTTTTTTGATGATTAAGCGGTCCCTTCATCATCATTCAAATTAAGTGGTGATAATCTGCTTACGATACTCCCGGTGTGAAAACGATTCCCTCATTTTCAACCACGGCCTTTCTACATAGCTGTATAACAGGTAACCAACGCCAATGGACCATACCAGAAAAAGGGCTAACCGGGCAAAGGCAAAGTTCGGCCCATCAATAGTAAGAAACGAACTCATCATTGTTTCTACTCTATAGAACGGTGTGAAATTAACTAAGTAGATAGAATACGATATGCTACTGATAAAAGTAATTCCTTTAAATAAAAATCCATGTCCACTTTTAATAGTGCTTAACAAGGGAATGAGCAAAAGTGTGGCCAATGACTCTAACGATAATTGCTCGTAATTAAAAAAAGGGCCAATATTGAAAGCAGGCCTTATAATCAGCACCAGCCATAAAGCAGAGCCGGCAATGAAGAAAGGCACTTTATATTTCCATAACCAGTGCTGGTAAAATAATAAGTATGCTCCCAAAAAGCCATACATGATGCTGTTCAATCTTGTAAACACAGTTTTTCGGATGTAGCTATCCCATGCATTTTCCGTTGCATATTGATGGCTGTTAATCTTGTAAAAAGTATAAAGTGTAACAATTACAATCACAAATATAATAGTGAAAGACAGCAGCGATTTGGGTGAAAATTTTGTATTGATTATTAAAAAAAACAAGAGGGCCGGTACAAAAAAATAAAAAAATTCTTCTACACACAAGCTCCAGGATTCGTTATAAAGTGAACCTCCTCCATTGTTAAAAGCCTGTAGAAATAAAAAGTATTTCAGGTATTCCCATAAGCTCCTGCTGCCCTTGTCCATAAACACGCTACAACTAATAATAAATAACAGCACGACATAATAGGCCGGTAGCGTCCTAAACCATCTTCTTATCCAAAAGTTTTTTAAATCACTAAAGCTTACCTCTTTTTTATTCACCGTTTTAATGAGTATACTCCCGATGAGGAAACCGCTTAACACAAAAAAAACAGAAACACCATCCGGTATAAATTTGATTAAATGATAGTTATCCCATGAGCCGGTAAAATAATAAATACCATGGGTAAGCAGTACCAGTAAAATTGCAGCAGCCCTTAATATATCCAGGCCAAATATTCTTGAACTATTTAATAACATGATCAACGTATTTCATACAAAAGGATTTGTTTGGCTTTTACTAAAACATATCAGAAGCATTCATTTTGTAAAACCCATTTTCTTCTGCTAATTACTTTTGAATGGGTGGTGAAAATAAACGACGGGTAACAAGAATTGTTTTATTCTTTGCGTTCCTTGCTATGGTCCTCAAGCGCCCATTCACTTTTTTTTGATGAATGTAGTGCGCCTCGTACAGTTGTTGATAGTAACAGGGGATTTTATTATAAACCTCATGTTTGTTCCGGATCAGTTTTGATTGATAGATATCGATGATCGTTCTGAGGTCTTCAAATTCTTCGATCCTGTGACGGTTTTGCTTATACGAAATAAGGTATGGCTCGGTAAATTTATAATGACTGAAGTGAAAAAATCTGAGCTTTACCGAGCCGTTTACATAGTATGCGTCACCAGCTTTTTCAATGCGCCTTTCGTACAAATTCCAGTTGGCAACATTGTATCCTAAATGCTTAAAAATATGCACTCCCTCAAAATAAATGGGGGCATAGTTAACCCAGAGTTGGTCGGTAAACATTCCATGTTCAGGATCTATATAACAGTATTTCATCAGCCTGTCGTGCCAGAAACTGAGAAATTTTTGAGACTCCGGGCTATTTTTAACAGCCAAAAATCCCAGGTTATAAAGCCCGTAAGTTGAAAGGTGAATTTCTGAAGGCATTTTCCCATCATCAATGGGTGAACAGCCATGCGGAGTGATGATAAGATTATAATTTTCCTTTTCAAACAATTCTTCTATTTCCGTAAAGTGATCAAAGATCATGAGGTCAGGATCGAGATAAAGAATATGGCTGCTTTGGTAACGCTGGAACAGGAAGCTAAACACAGCGGGCTTAACGGCTGTATTTAATTCAATGATATTGTATTTTTTTGCCAATGCTTCAATATCCGGTACTATGTCTTTAATAGCAATTACTTCTGCATTTCCGAATGCTTTGTAATCAATTTCTGAAATAAATGTATCAACTAAAAAGATGAAGAATTGGTAATTGGGATGTTTGAGTAAAAAAGTTTCGGAAGTAACCGCAGCTTTTGCCAGGTAATTATTTGAACAAATTGTAAAAGCAATGGGCATAATTATTAAAGTTGAAGCCTTAGTGGCCATAAAATAAATTCATTTAAACAAAGCTGTTTCACTGTAACGAAATGGCTACCGGTAACAAAAAATATTTAGTTGCAGATCGTAGAGCATCTCCTTTTCTCTTATAAATGGATGGGTATAGTTATTTGCGGCTTCCTTAATATAATACCTGAAACCACTTTTACCAATCGCTTTTAATATTTCGTCTAAAACCTGCGGATGGCCTGGCGAGCTATGGTATTCTACGAACATTTGGTTTACCCGGCGCAATTCTTTTGCACAGTCCATAATCACTTTATGCTCGGCTCCTTCAATATCTATCTTTAAAAAATCTATCGCGGTGTATTGCTTCAATATATCTTTTAACCTTATCGCCTCCACTTCTTTTTCAGTGGTTTTGTGAACACCAAAATAAGTATTGTAATTCCCGATCCAGGTATCGGGCGGAGCATCTGCATAATCGTCGATGGATGGGTTAATCTTCAGGTCTGTAACTGAGCCCCCTACAGAACCCTCACTTGAAAATACGAGCCTGCTGTTTGAATTCCAGATCGCTTTGTTGAATAAACTTACATCCCGGAATTCGAAAGCTGCTAAGTTTTGCGCAGCTAATTTAAATATTTCATCATCCGCTTCGTATGCATATATCACCGCAGCCGGAAACCTTCTTTTAAAATAAATAATGCTTAGCCCCCAGTTAGCACCACAATCGATGATAACGGGTTGCGGGTTAGGCGTATTAAATTTGTAAACTTCTTTAATAAAGATCTCCTCTACACTTTGTAAAAACCAATAGGGCGAACTTATTTTGAATGGCCGGCTGAAGAAAACTGTCTCGTTTATGGATACCTGCCAGTGATCAAATGCTGTTAGCCGGTTGAATTCGGCCAGGGATAATCCCAGCACATCCTTATTTGTTTCATAATAAATATCCCTGTGATCTTCATCAAATATTCCTTCCGTTGATTCCGTTAACATTACTTTCTAATTTACCAGGGTTTAAATATTTTCTGAATGTTTCCAATTCATTCTGCCAAATATGCTTCCATAATCATAATCACCATGAATCTTTAAACTTGATCCGTTATCAATAATACTAAAATTACAAACGTCTTCGGCTACATCAATTTGTTCTATTCCTGGCTTATGAATGAAAGTATGTATGCTGTAAGATCCTCTTGTCAAAAAGTGCGGCTCAATCACTACCTGAATTTTTCCTGATGTAATTATTTGAGATTCGGAGGAGGTAACCCTCGTTTTGTTACCGTCTAAAATCATAAAGAAAATAGAGTAGTCATGTGCATTTTCGGGGATATTGAACGAAAGCTCGAAATTAAAAAAGATCTCTTCATCGTGAAAAAACCGGTCCTTCAGTTCATGAGCGGAATTAGATGGGAAAATCGTCCGGAACCAAATCTTTTTTTTGCTTTGAGCAGGACCTTCATACACCAGGCCGGCGCTGCTAAATTGGCCCAGGTAAGATTTGATAAGGTCCGCTGTTTTATCCTGCCTTACTAGTGTGCCCTGTTCCAGTAATATGGAGGTACTGCAAAGTTGTTTGATGGCAACCAGGTTATGACTGACAAATAGTATTGTCCGGCCCTCCCTTTTACTTACATCATTCATTTTACCAAAACACTTTTTCTGAAACTCTGTATCTCCAACGGCCAGCACTTCATCTATGATAAGTATTTCCGACTCAAGGTATGCCGCCACTGCAAAGGCAAGGCGCACATACATACCCGAGGAATATCTTTTCACCGGTGTATCGATATACCGTTCCACACCGGCAAAATCAACGATTTCATCAAATTTTCGGCGAATCTCTTTTTTGCGCATACCTAATATGGCGCCATTTAAAAATACATTGTCACGACCGCTCAAATCGGGGTGAAACCCGGTGCCTACCTCCAGCAGGCTGGCGATCCTTCCTTTTACTTTAAACGATCCTGAAGTAGGCGCTGTAACAGAGCTCAGGATCTTCAGTAGCGTGCTTTTACCAGCGCCATTGCTACCTATTATGCCCACAGCACTACCTTCTTCGATGCTAAAACTGATATCTCTTAGTGACCACACGTATTGGTTGTTTCCTTTTTGCGTACGGTCGTTTACTTCTCCTATTTTTAAATACGGGTCTTCCATGCCACGCATCGTGTGCCAAAACCTATTGATATCATGGATCAAAGAACCAGTTCCCGTTTGTCCCAGCCTGTATTGTTTTGAAACTCCATCCACCTGGATTGCTTTTATCATATCTAAAACCGTATTTGTTTTTTATGCATTTGGAATTCTTATACTGTATCGATAAAAGTTTTTTCCACCTTATTAAAAAGAACGATTCCCGCTAATAAGGCTATAAAAGTAAACCCAATACTATATAATTCTCCGGTTAAAGTGACAGTGCCTTTATTGAACAAGGCTAACCGGAATGCTTCAACAATGGGAGTAACCGGGTTAAGCTCAATTAGCCACTTATAACTTCGATCTTTTACATAGGAAAGGGGATATACAACAGGCGTTACATACATCATTAGTTGAATGGCAAAGGACAGTAACACGCTAAAGTCGCGATACTTAGTGGTAACAGATGATATGATAATGCCAAGGCCCAGTGCCAGTGCGGCCAGTTGCACCAATAACAAAGGGATAAATAATAAATTAATGCTTAAATGGACCGGGTACCCATTGAAGTGGTAGTAGATCATTACCCCCACCAGCAACAGGAACTGTAAACCGAATTTGATAAGATTTGAAATAACAAAGGAAATAGGGATAACCAATCTCGGAAAATATACTTTTCCAAAAATGTATGCATTTTTGACAAATGTGCTCGAAATTACGAGTACATTACTCGAAAAATAATTCCATACAGTGATGCCAGCCATATAAAAAACGACAGGGGAAATTCCATCAGTTGGTATTCTTGCGATCCGGTTAAATAAGATCATAAAGATACCCGTTGTAAGGGCGGGTTGAATAACCTGCCAGGCCGGCCCCAGGATAGTTTGTTTGTACTGGGATACAAAATCCCGCCATACAAATAGCATGATCAGGTCGCGGTATTTCCACACATCTTTCAGGCGAAGATCAAGAAGGTTGCCCTTAGCTTTAACTTCCCGATCCCATTGCTGTTCCTGCACGATACCTTTTATCGAAACATCAGTCATTTTTTTAGGTGCTTGTTTATTTTTGTATACCTGCAAAAATAGTGATTGGCATGCTTGCTACTTATCTTGATAATTTTACAGGCAATACAATAATCCAATTCAGCAGGGTGCGTTTCAAATTGTCGCTGGCTGGTGGGGACACCAGC
>JBDSAP010000285.1:0-11207 GCA_039922055.1 Ferruginibacter sp. | reverse complement strand
CACTTCAATGAACGGGCATTTTTCTTTTTCAAAAAAGCCGTATGGTCTTTTTCAATTTTTGTATAGAACACCCTGTATCCTTGTATTGGCAGACAACTTTTTGATTTTACTCAAGCGGTGCTGCAGGTGCGACTAAACGGTAGGGTGTCTGGTAAAGACTTTTTACTGATACACTTAACTATTCTTTAATTTTGTTATTCCGGGCCTAAGCGGAAGCAGGCTCTGCTGAGGAGCAACCTGCCAGGAATAAGTCCGGTGGCTGACGAAGTAAATTCGTTCTAAGGGTTTGGGGTATCCCAAACCCTTTTTTACAGAATTACTTCGGAGGCCATTATGCCTAAAAAAACCTTTTATACTCTATGCTACGCTACGACTCCAGTTACATACGCTTGCTGATTTTTCAGTACATAGTTTATTCTTGACAGCAAATGTTTGGCTATGCGGATAATAGCTTTGTTTTTTTCCATCTTCTTGCAATAACCTTTATACTTCATTAATAATGCAGGGTCTTTTCGGATAACACTCCAGCTACTTTCAACTAAAGCTGTCCTCACAAAATTATTCGTACGATTTGTAATGCCCTTAGTTATTTTTTTATCTCCGCTATCACTTGTGTTGGGCACCAGACCTGCATAACTGCACAAATTGTCAAAATGCTTAAACCGGCTTACGTCCTGTAACTCAAATAAGATCCAGGCGGCATTGATTTCACCTATACCTGGTATACTGCGTATTAAAATTATATATTTTTCGTACAGTGGCTGTTTACACAGTTTACGTACACAACGGGTTGCATCCAGCAGCAAGCTTTTGGTCTGCTGATAATCTTTGATGTACAAACTCAAGGTGCTTTTTAATTCTTCGCTGCCACAATCAATAGCCTGTAATTCTTCCACAAAGCGTTTGCTCCAATACTGACCGGCTTCATAGTTTTTTGGCAAAGCCAATCCACTAAAATGTAGTAACTGCCATATCCGGTTTTTACAACGGGTTTGATTACTAACGATCTTGCCCCGTGCTCTTACTAAAGACCGGCTATGCTCCAATGTAATTCCGGTATGTGGATGCCTTTCATTTTCTTACTTTGTAAATGATCGCACAATTTACGAGCATCTATCTTATCATTCTTCTGCCGCTTTTCTTTATCGCTTGTAGCTACGTCTGCTGCATTCACTACGCAGCAATCTACACCATGACTACTTAACCAACGCTGGGCATTAAAACCACTAAAACCGGCTTCGTAGCACAGCTTAAAAGCTGCTCCCGGATACTTGCGGTTTAAATGCTTATGTAAAAGAACTGCATCAGCTTCCTGAGAAAAATCTTCTAACTCAAACTCGCTGTCCTGTATGTTCACCCGCCAACTCTTTTTATGTACATCAATGCCGCAAAAAATTGTCGTGCCTGTAAAATCTAATTTCTTAACTTGTACCATGGGTCTCTGTTTTTTAAAGTGATTGAAATATTAATCAACTTCAATTTACACTTTTACAGGACCCTTTTTGTTTATAAGGACTCTCCTCTCATACATGAGACCTTGTACATTTTATCAATGAGGAGCAAAATACCAGGTCACTAATTTATCCCTTGCGCAGTATATATGCAGAAGGTTGTTTTTAATTTTCTAATTCGTCAGCACCCAGGTGTCCTTACTTCCTCCACCTTGTGATGAATTCACAATCAAAGAACCCTCTCTTAATGCAACTCTTGTAAGTCCGCCCGGCACAATTTCGATGCCATCGGGTCCACATAAAGCATAAGGTCTCAGGTCCACTCTTCTTGGCTGAAGTTTTCCGTTCATATAACAAGGCGCACTTGACAGGCTAATGATCGGCTGCGCAATAAACTGTCTTGGATCCTGCAATACTTCTGCTTTATATTTTGTGATCTCTTCCTCTGAGGCAGCGCTGCCCATCAGCATTCCATATCCGCCACTTTCATTGGTCTTTTTAATAACCATCTGTTCAATGTTTTTGAACACGTGTTCTCTTTCTTCATCTTTACCAAGCTGGTAAGTGGGTACATTTTTTAAGAGTGGCTCCTCATTCAGGTAATAGCGAATCATTGCCGGTACAAAAGTATAGATCGCTTTATCATCTGCAACACCATTGCCAACTGCATTTACAATAGCAACATTTCCCTTGCGGTAAGCGCTCATAATACCTGCAACGCCGAGCAGGCTGGTGGGGTCAAATACCAGCGGATCCAAATACTCATCATCTACCCTCCGGTAAATTACGTCGACTTGTTGCAGACCGCTCGTTGTTTTCATGAATACACGGTGGTTATCTACCACAAGGTCACGACCTTCCACTAATTCTACACCCATCAGCCGGGCAAGTGTAGTGTGTTCGAAATATGCCGAGTTATAAATGCCGGGGGTGAGTAAAACTATTGTAGGCTTGTTAGTTTGTCGCGGAGATAAAGAAACAAGGTTCCGGTGTAAAATGGTGGGGTACTCGGTTACGCTTCGAACATTGCTTTGCGGTAAAAGGTAAGGAAAGATGCGCTTGGTGATCTCCCTGTTTTCCAGCATATAACTTACGCCACTCGGTGTACGTAAATTATCTTCAAGTATATAGAAGGTACCATCGTTGTTACGGATAAGATCGATGCCGGATATATGAACATAAATATCGTAAGGCACGGGAAAATTATACATTTCCCGGAGGTAATGCGGACAGCTATAGATCATATCTGCCGGAATTACGCCATCTTTTATAATGAATTGGTTGCTATAAATATCTTTCAGGAAAAAATTGAGGGCCTTCAGCCGTTGCTTGATACCCTTTTCTATATAATCCCACTCTGCGGCGGTTATAATGCGGGGAATTATATCGAATGGAAAGATTTTTTCAATGCCTTCGCCGCTGCTATATACGGTGAATGTTACGCCCTGGCTCATAAACAGCCGCTTTGCAGACTCCTCCCTTTTATTCAGTTCATCAACGGACAGCATCTCCAGGAACTCTACTGCTTTTTTATAATGATCCCGTACACGTGAATCGGTGTACATTTCATCCCAGGTATTGGCATCCACCAGGTAGGACTGCAATAACTCGCTTGTTTGCATAATAATCGGGTTTGAAAATTAATGGCAGGCAGTCGCAAATCCTAATGTTTCAAATATACCAAATCAAACTTGTTTTCGATCATCAAAACTTTCTTAATCGGTAACTTTACCCGCATTAAATATTAAAAATGAAGAAAATAGCGATGATACCGGCGAGGTATGCGGCCACCCGTTTTCCGGCCAAGCTGATGCAGAGGTTGGGAAATAAAACTGTTATTCGTCATACCTATGATAACACGGTTGCTACTGGTTTATTTTGCGAAGTGGTAGTGGTGACCGACAGTGATATTATTTTTAATGAGATAGTAAATAATGGCGGCAAAGCTGTAAAAAGTAAACGTGAGCATGAAAGCGGCAGCGACCGTATTGCTGAAGCCGTAGCAGATATGGATGTTGATATAGTAGTAAATGTGCAGGGAGATGAACCCTTTGTTCAAAGAGAACCGTTAGAAAAACTATTGAATTGTTTCGAGGAAGAAGCAGGCAAAGGCGTACAAGTAGCTTCACTGATGCAGGTGCTGAAAGACCAGGATTCGATCAATGATTCTAATTATGTAAAAGTAGCGGTGGACAAAAATATGAATGCATTGTTCTTTAGCAGGAGTGTGATACCATATAACCGTGATAAGAAAGCATCTCCTGTATATTACGAGCATATAGGCGTATATGCATTTCGTAAAAAAGCGCTGCTCGATTTTACAAGCTGGGAGATAACACCACTCGAAGCCGCAGAAAAAATTGAATGCCTGCGTTATCTTGAAAATGGGATCGCCTTGAAAATGGTACTAACAGAATATATGGGTGTAGAAATAGATACGCCGGAGGATTTGGCAAGAGCAACAGTTTTGTTAGGCGCTGATGGATTGTAGCGTTGCTGTTCACAGCTTACGGTTGATAGTTCGTAGGAGGAAGAGTGTCTTATGAATACAGAAAAAATTATTCTTCCAATTCACTCGATGAAGCAAACTGGAGGAATGAAAATTGGCAGAGAGCCGGCATCAATCAATTCGTGTAATTCGTGCCTTAAAATTCGTGTTATCAAGAGTATACTGGCGCCAATAAAAAGTTCTGCCACTCTTCCAGCATCTTACCTTTCAGCACCCTTGGAAATTTATGTTGCCCGCCGATCTTTCCTTTTGTTTTCATAAACTGCATAAAAGTATCTTCCGGCAACACCGTTACGATTACATCTTTTAAAGCGTGTTTCCTTTCCACCTCGTAATCATCATTCAGCTCTTTCAGCCTTGCGTCAATACGCAGACGTAGATCCTCATTATTTACCATATCGTTCGTAGCCACATACCAATGATGCGCAAAAAAGTGTCCATGCGGCTGGCCCGCTACCGTAAATTCAGGTATTGATATATTCAGCTCCTCGCTTACCATTTCAATCGCCTTGTTCATATTATCAACACTAAGATGCTCACCCACCAGGCTGAGGAAATGTTTTGTTCTGCCGGTAATAATGATCTCGCTTCTTTCTTTATCTACCAGCCTTACTGTATCCCCAATAGCATATCTCCAGGCACCGGCGTTAGTACTGATCAATATTGCATAATCCTTATTTTCTTCAATCTCATGGATCATATACGCTTCAGGGTTTGACACCATATTTCCTTCGTTGTCAAAATTGTTTTCATCAAAAGGAACAAATTCGAAAAAGATATTATTATTAAGCGCCAGGTGCATTCCCTTTGCCCCTTGCCTGTTTTGGTATGCTAAAAAACCCTCGCTGGCAAGATATGTTTCAATATAGGTGATCGGTTTGCCCAGCAATTTTTCAAAACCTTTTTTGTATGGCTCCATAGCAACACCGCCGTGAACATAAAACGCGAGGTTGGGCCACATCTCATGAATATCATTTAGCTTGTATCGTTCGATGATCTTCTCCATGCAAAGCTGTAACCATGCAGGTACGCCTACAATAAAACCGATGTCCCAGTTAGGCGCATTATCAACAATCTCCTCTAATTTTTTTGCCCAGTCTTTTTCTTTGGCGATCTTTTTTCCAGGTTTGTAAAGCCCGAGACCAAGGAACCAGAAAGGAATATTTTTTTGTTGAATGCCGCTCAGGTCGCCGGCAAAATAACTCGGGCCTTTTTGTAATTCAGTACTTCCGCCCAGTATCATCCACCCTTTTCCAATAGCGCTTTTTGGAACATCTTCGTATTTGGCAAGACTCAGTAATTGTTTGAAGCTCGTGATTGTATTGCTGCGAATAAGCTCTTTAGTAATTGGAATAGACTTACTGGAAGCATCGCTGGTGCCACTACTCAGGGCAAAGTAATTTACCTTTCCCGGCCAGCACACATCGGGTATGCCATTCTTTGCTTTATGCCACCATTCCCGGTAAAGTTTGCTGTAATCATAAGCCGGTACCAATTGCTGAAATTTTTGTCCCGGATGCCGGCTCATCAGTATCTCGTCGAATTTGAATTCCTGGCCAAATTGGGTAAAGCGTGCCTTGCGCAACAATTTCTTCAGCACTTTTATTTGCTGCTGCCTCGGGTCCCGTACCGGCAGGTTCAATGCCCTGGCAATAGTCTTTGGAAGTTTCAATTCGAAGATAGGCATGCAGACGTATAAAGGTTATCCACAAAATTACTGTTTAGTATTGTTTTCATTCTCAAAAATTATCTATCTGAAAGATATCGTTTTTTGTGGGTTTATTAGTTGTATTATCGAAAAACAGGCAAATTACCCAGCGATATAACGCCGCTAATTTCAGCGTGCATTTTGTCCATTTTAGTGAAGCAATTAGCCTTTGCAAAAGTTGCTGGCTCATCAATTCGGGGTACGTTTGATTCCAAAAAAATAGAGGATAAGGTTCAAAACAATTGCGATTCCCATTAAGGAATAGAAATAAATTAAACCGCTGTCCACAGGACGGCGGTTTTTACGTAATAGATTAAAATACAAAGGTGAATAGTGTGGAATTTAAGGACAGATCTGAAAAGATGATCAACTGGAACTAATTTTGCAGCAGTATATGTTATTGTTGGAATTCGTTTTAACGGACAATAATATCAATGACTTCAGAAAACGAATACCCAGACTAAAACAATAAGAACACTATATGTTTCTATCTAAACCATAAACCAACCAAAAATGAAACTAAATTTTACAACACTCCTAATTCTTCTCTTTATGACTTCCGCATCAATCAACGCTCAAAAATCTACTTCGATCAAAGGAGAAGAGGTTAGTTATTTGTCCGGAGGCAAAACCATGAAAAGCTATGTAGCCTATGATGAAAAGCAGACCGGTAAAAGACCTGCGATTATTGTAGTACCCGAATGGTGGGGGATAAATGATTATACAAAAACGAGGGCAAAAATGCTGGCAGAACTGGGCTATATAGCTATTGCGGTTGATATGTATGGAGAAGGCAAAATAGCGGCTGATCCAAAAGAAGCCGGGCAGTTGGCCACACCTTTTTATGAGGATTTTCAATTGGATGTGGAACGCATAGAAGCCGCTGCAAACAAGTTGAAAGAATATCCCCAAACAGATACCGGAAGAATGGCGGCAATTGGTTATTGCTTCGGCGGGTCTATGGTATTGAATGCGGCTAAGCTGGGAATGGACCTGAAGGGAGTTGTTAGTTTTCATGGCGGCCTCGCAACTGTGCCGGCTACTGAAGGAACTACTAAAGCAGCTATACTGGTATGCCATGGAGCTGCCGATAAATTTATTAGTCCCGAGGAGATCAAATCCTTCAGGGATAATCTCGATTCAATGAAAGTTCCATATACATTCAAAGAATATAAAGGCGCCACTCACGCTTTTTCGAATCCTGCTGCTACAACTATCGGCAAGAAATTTAATATGCCCATAGAATACAATGAAGCCGCTGATAAACAATCCTGGCAGGATATGAAAGACTTTTTTAAGAAAGTTTTATAACGGTTCTATACTAAAGGAACATTTTTAGAAGCAGTTTACTAAATCAAAATAATGGCAGAAGATCTTCAGATTATTACAGGATCAAAAACAGCAGTGTACCAATCATTGCTACCGCAAATAAAGGCGCTTGTGGACGGAGAGCCGGATCTTATTGCAAACCTGGCCAATATTGCTGCTGCCTTAAAAGAGCAATTTGGTTGGTTATGGGTTGGCTTTTACCTGGTAAAAAAAGGCGAATTGGTGTTGGGACCATTTCAGGGACCGGTTGCGTGTACCCGTATTAGTAAAGGAAGAGGAGTTTGCGGCGCAGCCTGGCAACAAGCAGCAACGTTAATTGTACCGGATGTGGAAAAATTTCCGGGGCATATAGCTTGCAGTAGTTTATCAAGATCAGAAATTGTGATACCTTTTTTTAATGATAAGGAGGTGGTGGGTGTGCTGGATGTAGATAGTGAATCCTTAAACGAATTTGATGAGATAGATCAGCAATTCCTGGAAGAGATCGTTCAGTTAATAAAGTTTACACCTTTTTAAAAGGTGTAAACTTTAAACAGGCAGGTCTATTCTTTTTCTGCAAACTTAAAACCGATGCTATGTAGATTTTCTATTTTTATTTTATCATCCGATGAAAAGATCTTTCTTAACCTTGATACAAAAACATCCAGGCTCCGCCCCAAAAAATAATCGTCTTTTCCCCAGATTGCATGAAGGATCTCTTCACGTTTAAGCACCTTGTTTTTATTATCGAGAAAATATTTTAGCAGCTCTGCTTCCCGCTGAGTTAGCATTACTTTTCCTTTATCATTTTCAATGGTAAAATTAGCTGCGTCAAATACGAAATTACCCACCTTACAAATTGCTTTTGTACCTGGAGATTTCTTTTTTGAACGGTTAATAAAGATCTCAATTTTTAATACCAATTCTTCAATGCTAAACGGCTTTACCATATAATCATCAGCGCCAATTCGTAAACCTTTTATCCTGTCTTCCTTTAATATTTTAGCAGACAAAAAGATGATCGGGATTTCATGATCAAGACTTCTTATTTGTCCGGCCAGTGAAAATCCATCCAGTTTTGGCAGCATTACATCCAATACGCACAGATCAAATGATGATGACTTAAAAGCCTGCAAGCACTGCTCTCCATCCGAAAAATGAGCGACCTCATAATTATGTTGCACCAGGTTGTCCACGGTGAGGTAAGCCAGCGTCTCATCATCCTCTGCATATAATATCCGTCGCTTTTCCATTACTTTTTTATAGATAAATTTACAACAGTGCCCGTATTGAGAATGCTTTCAATTGTTAATTTCCAATGGTGCAACTCGCAAATCTTTTTTACATAATATAAGCCAAGGCCAAAGCCATTTACTTCTTTCTTTTTATTGTTAGGAACCCGGTAAAATTTTCCAAAAATGTGTTTGATATATTTTTGATGAATACCAATTCCATTGTCACTAAACCGGACGACAAGGCGATCGGGCTCTTCGAATATTTTAATATTTATGTTAGGGATGCGTTCACAATATTTGATGGAGTTGTCCAAAAAATTATAAACAATATTGGTAAAATGAAAAGCGTCACCCATAATAATATGATCACTGTTCGTTGTGTCTATTTTGATTGATGCCTCGGGATATTTTAGAGTAATTGTATCAACAGCCGAAGTAATCAATTCATTAATATTTATAGGAGACTTATTGAGCGTTATAGGCGTAATGTCTGCTTTTGCAAGGTTGAGTATTTTCTCAATATGGTTATCCAGCTTATTACTTTGATCGATGATAATATGGGCATACTTATCCAGCTTTTTATCTTCCGCAATAAGCGGCTGTTTGGCGAGGTAATTTGAAGCGATCAAGATGGACGATAATGGCGTTTTGAATTCATGCGTCATGTTATTGATAAAATCCCTTTGCAGGTCAGCATATTTTTTTTGTTGCAGTATCACGTAAATGGAATAGAGGAATATGAACAGTACGATCACCATAATTATTGAAAGGATCACCCAGCGTTGCAGGGAAGCTAAAATATAATTATTCTTTTCCGGGAACCTTAATGCAAAATAATATACCAGGTTACTCGCCTTGGGAAAAGGTGCAGACACTTCTCCCTTATTCGCCTTGTTCATGTTAACATAGCTGCCATATACCATTGCATCCGTTTCGCAATCGTAGATCGCATACTCATAGTCCATGTTAAGACCCTTTTTCACAAATGTATTAGTGAGATAAAATTCCAGGATGCCGGCATCAAAATCGTTGTGAATATTCACAACATAATAATCTTCGGATAATTTTTGAACAGGATTAGTGAGAGGTGTTTTGTAGCCGTAAAACTTATTGATCTCATTCACCACATCTAATAGTGACACCTGGATATTTTGACTGAACTTTTTTTCTTCGTAATCAAAACCCTGTCTCAGCCAGTAGATCTGGATAATAATAACACCAACAAAAGCGAGGATGCCGACGAGTACAATTATTTTGATTCTCTGCAATTTCACCGCACAATGTTACTACAAATACAGGAAGGTTAAGGCTGTTAACAGATCGTTTACAAATGTTTGATTCCGCTTAACAAGCGGCAGTTATTATAGTATTTACATTTACATCGTTGCTTCTGAACTACAACCCAAACCTTTTATCACCATCATTAAAACAACTATTATGCAAACGATGAAGCTTTTATCTTTTTCAATGATCGCAGCAATACTGTTGATGTCATTCAAACCTTCTTCTGAATTAACAACAAGACATTTTACGCCCTCAATAAACCCGCCAGCAGCGAAGGCAACCTGGGCAAAAGACACCCATGATTTTGGAGAGATCCCCAAAGGCGTACCAGTTTCTATAGAGTTTTCTTTTACAAATACAGGAGACGCCGCATTGATCATAAAGGATGTGGTTACTTCATGCGGGTGCACGGCATCTGACTATGCAAGAGAACCGATCCTGCCTGGCAAATCATCTAAAATAAAGGTGACATACAATGCGGCGAACCCCGGTGCTTTTACAAAATCAATTACCGTTAATTCGAATGACCAGGAGGCTGCGAAAGTATTGCAGATAAAGGGAGTGGTAAAATAGTTTGTTATTTTTTGCTTGATTGGTTAAATAAAGATCAGCCGCTGAGGCTGGTCTTTTCTTTTGTGATGTACCCATCAGTTTGATACCGGGGGCGTAGCATCTTTCCAGCCCCAAAGATACCGACATGCGTAAGTGCGATAAGGTTTCCATTTTTCAGAAACTTTGATCATCTTTTCTTTCAAAGTTTTTTTATCCATGGCTTCAAGGTTATATAATTTTATAATGGCTTGTTGTATGCCGAGATCGTCTAAGGCAAAAACATCTTCCCGTCCGAGGGTAAACATGAGGATCATCTCCACGGTCCATTGCCCAACTCCTTTTATTTGAGATAAATACCTGATCAATTCCTCGTTACTCATTTTATCAAGCCTGGCATCTGTTATTTTTTCATCTATGAAGAACCTGCAAACGTTCTGTACATAGTTGGCTTTGGCATAGCTTAGACCGATACCACGCAATGTTTCAATCGGCGTTTCTACTATTTGTTTGGGAGTTGGCTTTTTGTTCTTGTACAAGGCTAAGAACCGGGCAAATATTACGGCAGCCACTTTTGTGCTCAATTGCTGGCTCATGATGGAACTACAGAGATGCAGGTACACATTCTTCCGTTTTACCAATTGATAGGCTTCCTGCTGCTGAATTACTTTCTTTAGCAGCTTGTCTTTACTTAGGTGTACAATATGCTCCATGATAAAATTTGATCGTTGAAGAAGGGCTGTAAAATAATCAATTCTTCAATTTCGAATAAAACAAAAAGGGTGGATAACAAAAAATCCCCCGTTTGAGCGGAGGATCTTTTTATAATAACAAAATAAAACTAAACTGTTTCGGTCATTGATTTCTGTACACGTTTTCTTTCATCTTCGTTCAATACCAGTTTACGCATGCGGATGTTCTTCGGGGTTACTTCTATACACTCATCCTGTTGAATATATTCCATGCACTCTTCTAAAGTCATCAATGTTTTAGGAGCGATGCGGCTTGCATCATCACTTCCGCTTGCACGGTGGTTGGTCAGTTTCTTCGGTTCGGTAACATTCACCACCAGGTCACCTGGCTTAATGTTTTCCGCTACGATCTGTCCTGCATAAATCTCTTCTCCCGGATCAACAAAGAAAGTACCTCGATCCTGCAATTTA
>JBDSAP010000284.1:0-10762 GCA_039922055.1 Ferruginibacter sp. | reverse complement strand
TCAAAAAAAATACCCATCAACAGTTCGCTGATAGGTTTTGCTTTGGAAGGAAGCAAACTAAATTTCACATCAATAGTTTTTAATCCTGCAAAACGTTGGGTGTCTTGTGCGGTTGTTTCATTGTTTTCAATTCGTTTGAATGCTTCTACTTCGTAGGTCTTTGTTAGCTTATCCACCACCGCCCATGCAACTTTATGTAATTGACCTGTTACCGTTACTCCATCAATAGTTACAGTGATACTCGAATCTTTGTACTCCGATTGCGGCACTTCAATGACTGAAGAATAGGATTTAAAATCAGCAGTTGTGACAGAATAACATTTACCATCATCAGTTTTATACGTTACAGAATAATTGTTAGCTGTAGCATCATATTTTATTATTGGCTGAAGGCAATTGGCGCCCTTGTTTAAAACCGGGTAGCTCTGCCTGCCCCAATAAACAAGATCATCCGATGAAGCATGTGCAAAAGCATTATCCTGTTCATTTAATTGCCACACACATTCCCATTCTCCATTTTTGCCCAATACCAAATATGGTGCAAACATCTTTTTTTGCGAACCCCATCGCCCATAATCACTCCGCAGAAAACTAAATTCATTACCTACGCTTGTCCATTCCGCACGATTTTGACTCCAGGCGAAATGCAACCCGTTCTTATTATCGTTTTTACTGGTAGTATATGAAAGCAGGTAAACCGAATCTGGTTTGTTGGCAAAACAATCCGGAGTTAACTGTAATAATAACAAGCAAAAAAACAATGACATTTTAATCATAAAGAAATTTTAATTGTTGCCGCCCAGTTGAGCCACTGCATTTTAATAATCGTCTTTGAACAGGTTGTGTTTGATAATGGTTTCCAACTTACTCTTACCACCATACAAATTTGATCGCAGCCGAAAGCTAAGGTAAATAAAATTTAATAATAGTAAAGATGACATTTATAATTGATGAAAGAGAAGCTAACCAGGATAGCTCATGATCTGCACGTTTGTTATAAAACGATCCAACTTGTATTTAGAATTTGAAAACAGTTCTGCCCCCTTTGCCCAAAGTCTTTTTCATTTGTTCGAACTCTGTTCTAAATGTTTGTAGCTCATCCCCTTTTATGTTTCGACCGGACATGGTCAGGGGATTAATGAAGGTTATATTTTTTTCAACCAATGCGGCTGCAAGTGAAACATCACCCCAATTTAAAAACCCCGGCAGATAAATCGCCGCACTGAAGAACTCAACAGATTCCCGATCATCGAAAAGGTAACTCACGGGTACATTCCTCAGCGTAACGTTTTCTATATTTCCTTTCCATGCCGCAAGGAATAAACCAGCAAGGCCCGCTTCTTTATTCCCATTAAAGCTAATTTTTGTTGGTTTGAATTTCGACCTGATAAATTCCGCAACAACGTTCAGTTCCTTCACCCATTCTCCCAGGGGAGTTTTGCCCAACCACAGGTACGATTTTAATAATGTGCGAAGTCTTCCGACACTGTCAGTAGAATTTAAAACAAGGGAAGAAATTTCGCCCGTACCGGAAAGGTCAACAATTGCAATTCCTGACCCTGATTTAATTATCGCTTCAATCAATTCGGTAGAAATATTTTGCTTTCCCTCAGCATCAGCAACAATCACAAACTCTTTTGAATTTTCTGATGGCACCCGGAGCAATACAGGGATAAGTTTATTGTCCGAAGTTTCTAAAGCAAACCTATTCCACCCGTTTACTATGGGATATTGGTGTGCCGTTTTCAAAATGGATGCTTCGTTGACTTTCAGGATATCTTTTAACTCGTTTCTCTTAGCTGTTGCATTAAAACTTTTCGTATTTAAAAAAGCTTTCCGCAATTCATCTCCTGTTTTCTTACAGTATGCCGCCGTGCTTATCACCTGTGGCGCTTTTTCATTTTTGGCATACACCATTAGCTGCTCTGCGGGTATCGTATTAAATGGAAGTTCTTTTACCGCCGCACCATTACCAATTTTCGTTAGATGAAGATTAAACCATCCCAACATTGCTTCACGGTCCTGTGGCCAATATCCATGAGCGAGATCAAATGTATCATAAGCGATATTACCTTCAGCCCCCATCATTTTAAAAATAGGTTTTGCATTTTTATAACTGCGTAACATTTCACGTGGATTAAAAGTCGCTAGATCATCTTTGCTATGATTGCACATTTTTATCGCCCTGGGAGCAATCAATCCAAGTACGCCTGCTTCTTCCGTAAAGGTCAATCCATCAACCAATACTTCACAAATACAAGGAGTTCGCATCACATAAGACTCAAATGTTCCGGCACTTACTACAGGCACAGCAGCTTTGATACGTTCGTCCATTGCCGCTAACCACATGGTTTGATTTCCTCCGCCACTTGAGCCGGTAGCTCCAATATTTTGAGCATCCACGTAAGGCAAAGAACTAAGAAGATCCACTCCCCTTATGTTATCTGTGATCAGCATGCCCATCAATGGTTGTCCAATATTCAGTAATGCAGAACCCAAATTATTTCCATCGCCATGATCTTCAAGAACACCATGAATGGTGGTTCTTTCACCCGAGCCCCAGGGATCGATGCAAAGACTTACATAACCATTCAACGCTAAAGTAATCCCCACCGACTGGTACTTATCATACAACTTTCCTTCGGCTGAATGCCCCATCATTACAACTACGCCGGCGAATTTTCCCTCGCCATCGGGAATGTATAAGTTAGCGGTAGCGTATATTCCGGGACGGGTTTGAAAAGCGATATTTTTAATAGTGTACCTGTCCTGTTTTAAACTTCCGGTTTCCCTTAAATTCAATGGCAGGTGTTGATTAACAAGAGCGCCTGTCTTTTTTATGATCTTATTTTTAAGAGCTGTTTTATATTTATTCCATTCATTTTTTGTTTGCGGCAATTGATACAAAGAAAACTTCTGAACTGCTTCATGCCTCAAACGATTCTCAACTAAGCCGCCCTGATTTTTATTAAAAACATTTGGCAAGCTGTCTGTATTTCCATTTTGTTGAATGACACCTGTATTGCCAATCGTAGCCGTAGCGGTGATAAAAAATATTACAGTCAGCAAGAGGAAAATAGGAAATATTCTTGCCATATTTTTTAGGAATACTTTCATTTTATGAATTGAGTTTGCACAACGGAATTTATCGGTTGGCATTTCGCTACCATGTAAATATAGCGTTGATGTCTGTACTCTAACAGGCACAATCATTAAAAAAATATAGCAAACGTTTGCTCTAAAAATATTTTTCTTTTTAGCTAATTACAACGTAACTCTACAATAATTTTTCCGCAAGCAATACATCAAATGACTAAACAATCAACCCCACACCAGGCTCATGAGCGCCTATCGTCCCTTGATTTTTTAAGAGGATTGATCATGGTGGCATTGATGATCGGTGAGACCGGTTTTTTCGTCAAACTATTCAAAGTATTCCCCAACGCTGTTACAGAAATGCTGTCCATACAATTTGAGCATTCCGAATGGCATGGCTTAACCTTCTGGGATGTAATACTGCCGGCCTTTATGACGATGGCTGGTACAGCGATGGCCTATTCATACAAAAAGCAACGGGAGTCGGGTTATACCTGGAACAAGTCTTTTTTAAAAGTGCTTAAACGAAGCGGCTGGCTGCTTTTCCTGGGTATATTAATTTATTCGGTTCGGGATGGTCACCTAAACTGGCAATTAAGCAATGTGCTTACGCAATTGGCTTTTACCACACTGATCGCTTTCTCTGTTATCAATAAACCTGTATGGCTTCAATTTACCGTAACCATCATTTGCCTTTTGATCCCTGAAATTTTATTTCGTTCAATCCATATCACTGGGTTTGACCAGCCTTTTGTAGAGTTCCATAATTTTGGAAGCTATATCAACGGCGCACTCGGAATTAAAATAGACCTGCAACATAAGACCAACTTTATAAATTTTATTTCGAGCGGAGCTCACACCACCTGGGGATTAATGGCGGGGCAACTATTACTTTCCAACAAAAGTTCGAATCAAAAATTTAAGCGCCTGCTTTTGTTTGGCTTGCTCGCGATGGTAGCCGGACTTACACTTGATCTCGCAGGAATAACGCCAATGCTTAAATGGATCTCCACCAGTTCGTTTGTATTGGTAACCGGTGGTATAACGCTGATTGTTTTGGGTATTTGTTATGAATGGATTGATGTGCGTAATCACAAAAACAACCTGAAATTTTTTACCATTGTAGGCATGAATTCAATATTCATCTATTTGTTTTTTATTTTTATAGGCGATAAGTGGTTGAACGGTTATATGGAAACCCTTTGCAGTGAATTACTAAATTTGGCAAATGTGCCGCTTGCAACCGGGATAGCGATAAGCTGCCTGGCGGTTTTTGCAATTGAATGGTATCTGTGTTATTTTCTATATAAAAGAAAAATATTTTTTAAATTATAATTCACGATGAAAAAGCTGTTCTTACTCGTTGCCATTGTTGGTGTATTCACTTCTTTTTCCCCAAAGAAAATTACCTGGGTCGCTATCGGCGATTCCATTACCTGGTTAAATGAGCATACCCGGGAAACCGATGGTAGAATTACCAAAGGATACATGACAGGGGTTGTAGAAAAATTGACCAACATACATTATATCAATCATGGGTACAATGGGTGGACCTCCGGTGGTATTGCGAAGGATATCGACACGCTTGGCCTGCAAAGAGCCGATGTGTATTCTGTTTTTCTTGGAACGAATGACTGGTGGCAGGGCCGCCACTTAGGTACGCTTTCTGATTACAAAAACAACACGGGTAATAACACTGTGTATGGTTCTTACCGCATTATTATAAACAAACTTCGTAGTCTAAATAACAGCGCTAAAATAATTTTGATCACGCCCATGCAGCGAGTCGATTTTGTGTATATCGCCAATATGAAAAACAATGCATGGGGTTCGTATAAACAAAAAGACGGGCAATCACTTTCGCAGTTTGCTGAAGCGGTTAATGCAATTGGTAAATATGAACATTTTGATGTTGTCGATCTGTACAACAAAAGCGGCATGACACTAAAGACCCTCGTAAAGTATAAACGCCTTAAAGATCCGCAAACAGGTAAGTATAAAAATTATCCGTATCCAGCTTCTATTGATATTCCTTTTAATCCTGAGACAGATGAATATCCTTATCCGAAGGAAGCAATCGGCATGACTTACGATGGCCTTCATCCCTCCGATAAAGGATTTGCAATCATCACCAATATGCTTGTGAATATTATGAAAAAATATTAGTGAGTTGTGGGATCAATTCACAAGGCCGGGAAAACAGTTTTCCGCATTTGTGCGATATATTTTATCTACTACTTTACGGGGAAGTTTTAATCGTATTTTTCGACATCGCAAAATCATCCATCGTATAATATTCCATTTTTATCTCTTTCTAAATTACTTTTTTTCATACACTATTCTTCCCTTCACCATGGTCATTGCAATATTAATGTTGTCATCGAATATGAGAATATCTGCGTCTTTACCCACTACCAAAGCTCCTTTCTTATCAGATATCTCTAAAATACGTGCAGGTGTAGCTGTCATCATTTTTACTGCATCAGTTAATGAAACTCCTGCAATGGTTATCATGGTTCGTATCAGCCTGTCTGCTGTTGCTATGCTCCCCGCAAAAGAGCTGCGATCAGGGAGCTTAGCCACATCATCTTCTATAATGACTTTTAGTCCATCATTTATATTTCCCAATACACTTTCGCTCACATCGGTACCAGCAGCCCTCATCGCATCGGTTATTAAAGCAATGCGATCTGCGCCCTTAATCTTATACACTAACTTCAATAAAGGCGCAGGAAGATGTATTCCATCAGCAATGATCTCAACATCCATTTCATCAATAATAAAAGCGCTCTCTACAACACCCGCATACCGAAATGCGTTTCGTCTTGTTACGCCAGACATAGCGGAATATAAATGTGTAGCCAGCGTAAACCCGTTTTCAAATGCTATGATCACCTCTTCATAAATAGCATCGGTATGGGCCAGCGCAGGCAGTATCCCTTTTGATTTCATGTATCTTCCAAATTCAATGGCACCGGCCAGTTCGGGTGCAGCGCTCCAACGCCTGATGCAGGAAGAACGTGCCAGGATATCTTTGTATTCTTCGGGGTCCGGATCCCTGATATACCTGGGATCTTGTGCGCCACGCTGGCTCATGGCAAAGTATGGGCCCTCGAGGTGCATGCCGAGAAATTGTGCACCGTTTATATTATTACGGTTTGCATCCTCATACACATGCAGTGTTCGAATAATTTCTTCCATGCTGCTGGTGAGCGTTGTAGGCAGCATAGAAGTAGTGCCGTATTGCGCATGTGTTTCTGCAATTTTTAAGAAGGCCGTTTCAGTGCCATCCATAAAATCATATCCGCCACCGCCATGAATATGTATATCAATAAAACCAGGCGATATATATTTCCCATGCGCATCTACCTCAACCGCATTTTCTATTTCGAGATCACTTTCGCTAACAGCAGTAATTGTCCTTCCTTCAACAAGAATGCATCCACCATCAATGATCTTACCTGGTGTGATAATTTTTCCGTTAAATATTTTTATTTTTTTCAATGGCCTATTTGTGATGTATGATGTATGATGTATGATTTATGATTTATGAAAGGCAATTTTTGTCAATTGTCAATCGGCAATCAATGTCGTTTACTTATCCTTTAGTTAGTCCCTGACAAACCGCCGACGGGGCTGATAGCCACCGTCGGGGTTGGCACAACCCCGTCAGCGGTTGCAAACCCTGACGGCGGTTATTTTTTAAGTAAACGACATTAAATTATTTAGGGTCAAATGAGCAACGTACCACAAAGCTGCAACAGTACAAGGGAGTGACACAACGATGACGCCATGAAATACAACTGCCCGTAACAAAATTCCGAAACACAAGGCGCTTGAAATGTCACAATCACTATTTACAGTGTACAATGCACCATTCACTATTCATCTTTTTACGATCTCGCCCATCTTCTTATTTTATGCCCGTAGAAAGCATAAAATACCAGGTATAGATAACATGGAAACAAAACCCAGTATGCATAACGCACATTGAATAAATCCGCGAGGTGGCCGTAAACAAGCGGCAATATTGCATTGCCGCACAAACCCATGATCATTAACGATGCGCCGAGTTTTGTAAATCTTCCTAATCCATCTAATGCCAATGGCCACATGCCTGCCCACACCATTGAATTCGCAAATCCTAACAGCACCACAAACCAGATTGATACATCTGCTGTATGACCTAAAAAACTGACCTGTCCCTTTGCAAAAATAATGAGCAGTGTTAACACCGTACCCAACATGGTACAGAACCTCAAAGCATTTACCTGCTTTATAAATTTAGGGATACAAATAATACCAAGTATATAACCGCATATAGTTGCAAACAAGGTGTAAGAAGGAAATACTTTTGCCTCCATTAAATTTATCTGCATGGAGTTTGCGTAACCGATAATAGTATCGATGGCAATAACCTGCGTACCTACATGCAGAAAAATACCAATCGCTCCAAGCACTAAATGTGGAAACTGGAAAATGCTTTTTTTGCCGGAGTTGGCGGTAGCAACTTCATGACTTTCCTGTTCTGTATTTATTTCAGGAAGCGGTGAATAACGAACCATCAATCCAAGACCTAACAGCGCCACACCCACACACGTGTAAGGAATGATAACTCTTCTTATCAGTTCGTCCAGCGCCGCATTTCTATTGCCTTCATTCATGCTGGCCAGTTCTTTAAAAAGACCTGTGTCGGTAGCTTTTAATATTACAGCAGCAAATATCAGCGGTGCAACTATTCCCGCTCCTTTATTAAAAATCCCCATGATGCTAAATCGTTGCGCTGCCCTTTCAATTGGGCCCAGCACCGTGATATATGGGTTGGCTGCGGTTTGCAAAACTGCGAGACCGGCGCCTATCGTAAACAGGCCAACGAGAAATATTTCATAAGTTCTTGTTAGCGCAGCGGGGATGAAAATAAACGCTCCCAAAGCCATTGCCCAAAAACCTATCATCATCCCTTTTTTAAACCCAGCTTTTTTTAGAAGATAGGCCGATGGAACAGACATGACAAAGTAGGAAATATAAAAAGCAAATGTTACAAAATACGCTTGAAAATTATTCAGCTCGCAGGCAATTTTGAAATAAGGAATCAGGATCGCATTTAACCACGAAACAAAACCCATGATAAAAAATAGCAACCCAACGATAAGTATCGGCACAATAGAATTTCGCTTTGTAAGAGAACTTGCTTCTACTGTAGCTTTTACCATTTTTTGTTTGCGTAATTTAAACTATGTAGTAATACTTGCCGAAAGCAACGCTGCTGAAGCGGTGTCAAGATAGCAAATACAATTGGGATGCAATTGCAGAATACTTGCAGGATAAAGATTGCTGACAGGCCGCTGGATAGTGTTTTTAACAGCCAGGGCTTTTCTACTGTCAGGCACTGAACAAATGATCTGCTTCGATTTCATAATTTGTTTTACGGACATACTGATCGCATGGCTCGGTACTTCTTCCACCGACTTAAACCAGCCTTCACCCATTTGTTGTTTCCTGCATGCCTCATTTAGTTCAACTATTATATAAGGATGCTCTGTTTCAAAATCGGCGGGAGGATCGTTGAATGCAAGATGTCCATTTTCGCCGATCCCTATGAGCGCAACATCAATTGGATGGTTGCGAATGACGCTCCCAAGATAAGCGCATTCTTCAGTTGCATCTCTTTCTCCATTCACCAGGTAAACGGATTTCAATGCAGGTACATTTGATAGAAATCTTTCCTGTAAATATTTCCTGAAACTGGCAGGATGAGTGATGGGCAAATCGATGTATTCATCGAGGTGAAACATCACCACTTTGCTCCAATCAATTTCCTGCTCTTTTATCAATTGATTGAGTGTTTCAAACTGGCTGGTGCCTGTGGCAAGAATTATGTTGGCACTGCCATTCGCTGCAATAGCTGCACGAATCAATTGCGCTGCTTTGGCCCCGGCAGCTTTGCCTAATTCAACAGGATCTTTTAATATATCGATATCCATTTTTGTTTTATCTGTTTGTATATGATTTGAAATTTACCTTCTCAATAATTTAGACCAGCACTTTTGTTGTGCCTCCTTTTGCAAGCGTAATGTCCACAGGATTATTCGTTTTCCATGAACCCGAAGTAAAATCCGGAACAGTGATGGAGTTAGACCTGTTGGCAACCGACCATTCACTTAACGGAGCAATGGAACTCCAAAGCGCCGCATCATATACATCCTCGTCAAGCGGCAGGCCGTTGCGAAGACAATCAATGGTACGCCAATCCATCAGGAAATCCATTCCACCATGACCACCTACCTGCTTTGCCATTTCGCCCACTTTTTTTACAATCGGCGGTTGATATTTTTCTTCGAGCTTTTTGTATTCTTCCTGGCTTAGCCAATCCTTGTCATCAAAAGCAATTCTTCCAGGATCAGGATATTTCAGCGCTGAACCTTTGGTGCCGCTGATCTTGTAAATACGTGAATAAATATTCGGAGACGTTACATCATGTTGCAACATAATAGTGCGGCCCTTGGTTGTACGAATGGTAGTCACATTCATATTGCCGCGGTATTTTTTATTCGAATAAGGTTTATAAAAAGTATCTTTTGCAGCGAGATCATTCGCCATTTGACGCATCATAAAATCATTGCTCTGCATGGCTACGAGATAATCCATTTTATCGCCACGGTTAATATTCATTGCCTGCGCAACCGGACCTAAGCCATGTGTGGGATATAAATTTCCGTTCCTGAAATTTTCTTTCAACCGCCACATGTCGTAATATTTTTCTTTAGAAAAATTGCCCTCTAAAAGATCATGGTTATAAGCGCCTTCTCCATGCACTACCTCACCAAATAGTCCCTGCCTTACCATATTCAATGTAAGCAACTCAAAGAAATCATAACAGCAATTCTCCAACATCATGCAATGCTTTTTTGTACGTTCTGATGTTTCCACCAGTTGCCAACATTCGTCAATTGTTTTTGCCGCAGGAACTTCAACGCATACATGTTTGCCGTGGTTCATCGCATAAACAGCCATAGGTGTATGCAGGCTCCAGGGAGTAGCAATATATACCAGGTCAATGTCAGCACGTTCGCATAATGTTTTCCACTCATCTTCCTGGGCCGTATAAATTGTTGGTTTGTGTACAGTCTTTTCGAGCTTGTTTTTTACTGCATTTACTTTTTCAGATCGTATGTCACACAATGCTTTAATTTCTACTCCTTCAATATGACTCATTCGCTCTACCGCAGCAGGGCCTCTATTTCCCAAGCCGATAAATCCAATACGCACCGTATCCAATTTCGGCGCAGCATAGCCGCACATATTAAAATGCGCTTTATTGAAACGTTCATTCAACAAATCACCAGGCTTTTCTTTGGTATCCGGAGCAAGCCCCTTCATCAAATTTGCAAGCGCAAGGCTCACCCCGGTAAGACCTGAATATTGTAAAAATTTTCTGCGGTTACTTTTCATGGTTATGATTTAAACTATGTTTTCGGTGTTTGGTATGTTTATCGATCACCTCGAAATAAAATTAATTTGTGGTGGATTTAATCAATTTCTGTCCCAGCGGGGTTTTCGCCGCATCAGCTCCCAATTATAACGCCACCGCCTGCGAAACCCCGATGTTGAAAGCTCTCCAAAATTAAAAGTTACCACCGTTGTGCTGTCATTGAAAGCGTAAAAA
>JBDSAP010000283.1:0-3579 GCA_039922055.1 Ferruginibacter sp. | reverse complement strand
GCGGTGAAAGGAGCTTTCGTGGGCAGGGCTTGTGTGATATGTGAGAAGGAAAAAAGCGATAGCAATGCGGTAGAAATAGTGGAGAATCTTTATAAAGCACTGGGAATGCACATCGTTTATATGGATGGATATAGCCACGATATACATGCGGCTTATGTGAGCCATATATCTCACATTACTTCTTTTGCGTTGGCAAACACGGTGCTTGAAAAAGAGAAGGAAGAGGATACGATATTCGAACTTGCCGCGGCTGGTTTTGAAAGTACGGTGCGCCTTGCAAAAAGTAATCCTGCTATGTGGGCGCCCATATTTATGCAGAACAGGGAAAATGTATTGGATGTATTAAATGAACACATTACCCAGCTTAGAAAATTCAAGGCCAGTCTCGAAAAGGAAAACTTACAATATCTAACAGAGTTAATGCAGAATGCAAATAAAATATCAAGGATTTTGAAGTGAGGAGATGGTGAAAGGTGAAAGGTGAATGGTGAATGGTGAAAAGTGAAAAGTGAAAAGTGAAAAATGAAAAATGAAAAATGAAAAGTGAAAAATGAAAAATCTATTGTTAAATAACAAATACACAATTGTTCAAATGTTGGATACTCAATGCTCAATTTGAATGCTGTTGTGAGTTTAAGGTGTTCCTCAAAGCTTCAAAAGTACAAGAGGGCGACGCAACGATGATGCTATGAAAGACAAATGTTTGGACAAAAAATATTTTTCTCAAATAAACGGCATGAAATTTTGAATGTGAACAGATCCGTACCTAATAAAATTTAATAAATCATAATAACAGTATAAAATAAGTATCTGGTTTTGGTAACATAAAAACTAATTTTACAATGCAAACAGAAAACAAAACAATGAAAGATCTAATCCAGGAGAAATGGAATAAACGCCCCTTAATAATCAGCGGGCCATGCAGTGCGGAAACTGAAGAACAGGTATTGGAAACCTGTACAAGACTTGCTAAAACCGGCAAGGTAGATGTACTTCGTGCAGGTATTTGGAAGCCTCGTACCAAGCCCGGTTTATTCGAAGGTATCGGTACAAAAGGGTTACCATGGTTATTGCAGGCAAAAAAAATAACAGGTCTGCCAACAACGGTGGAAGTGGCTACAGCAAAGCATGTACAAGATGCATTACAGTTTGATGTTGATATGCTTTGGATTGGCGCAAGAACAACTGTAAATCCTTTTAGTGTGCAGGAAGTAGCTGATGCTTTACGTGGTGTTGATATACCCGTGCTTATTAAAAATCCTATCAACCCTGATCTTGAGTTATGGACCGGTGCCCTTGAGCGTATCCAAAAAGCTGGTATCAAACAGGTAGGGATGATCCATCGCGGGTTTTCAAACTATGGCAATACTGAATTTCGCAACGCTCCAATGTGGCATTTGCCAATTGAAATGAAACGCAGGTTCCCGGAAATGATCCTCATCTGCGACCCATCTCATATTTGTGGTAACAGAACTTCGCTGCAATCGGTCGCTCAAAAAAGTATCGATCTTGATTTTGATGGTGTAATGATTGAGAGTCATATTGATCCTGATAATGCATGGAGCGATGCCAAACAACAAATTACACCAGAGCGCCTTTCCGAAATACTGGAAGCATTGATATGGCGTTCTGAAAATACTGATAAGCAGGAGTTCATTACGGCATTATCTACCCTGAGAGAACAGATCAATCATGTAGATGATGAATTACTTTTATTGATCAGCCAGCGGATGAAGATCGCTGACAAGATTGGTGAATATAAGAGAGCTAACAACATCACTATTTTGCAAACAAATCGCTGGAACGATATCTTACAAAAGGCATTTAAGAAGGGCGAAAAGTTGGGACTTAGCGAAGAATTTATTACGAAATATTTTGATGCTGTTCACCTTGAAAGTATCAATCATCAAAATAAGGTGATGAATAGTTAATGTGATATCCCTTAATACAAACGTCCAAAACATCATACAGGAAAATTTATAAATGAAAGTAACCGAGCAGTCTTTCCCCGGAAAGAAAGTGTCTTATTATTTTGATGCCGATTTCAGCTACCTTGATCAGATCGTTGCAAAAGATCGTACAATACTTATAACCGACGAGAATATATTTCGAAGCCATCCTCATAAATTTTCAGGTTGGGAAACGATCGTAATAAAGGCTGGTGAAACTTTCAAACAACAGGCCGCGGTTGATGGGATAATTGAAGAACTGATAACAAAAGAGGCAGGCAGAAATACTACAATCGTTGGGGTAGGCGGGGGAGTGGTTACAGATGTAGCAGGCTATGCCGCCGGTATTTATATGCGTGGATTAAAATTTGGTTTTATTCCAACCACAGTATTGGCAATGGTGGATGCGGCAATTGGTGGAAAGAACGGTGTGGATGTAGGTGTTTATAAAAATCTTGTTGGCTTGATAAAGCAGCCTGATTTTTTGTTATTTGATTATTCTTTTTTAGAAGCATTGCCCAATGACCAATGGGTAAATGGTTTTGCTGAAATCATAAAACACGCATGTATAAAAGATGCTGCATTATTTGCCTACCTGGAAAATGAATCATTGGAAAGTTTTCAATCTGATAAAAATAAATTGGCTGATCTCGTTGAAAGAAATGTGAACATCAAAACAACCGTCGTAGTAAATGATGAATTCGAAAAGGGTGACAGGATGTTGCTCAACTTTGGCCATACACTTGGTCATGCGATAGAAAATATTTATGAATTGCCACACGGCCATGCAGTTAGCATTGGTATGATTGCAGCATCCACTATTTCTTCAGCCATCAACAATTTTCCAGCCGCTGATAGAAAAAGAATAATAGATCTTGTAACGAAATATCATCTGCCCGTTACTATACAATTTGATCGCCAAAAGATATTAAACATGTTGAAAAGAGATAAGAAAAGGGCCAGCAACGATATATGTTTCATACTCCTCAACAAAATAGGAGAAGCAGTGGCAAGGCCCATACCGATCAGCCAATTGGAAAGTTTGATCGATCAAAGTTTATAACGCTGGTCAATTGATGAGAAAGATCTGCATAGGTTAATTTTAGTAATTATGATGACAGTAAGAATACAACCTTCTATTATTTCAGGCTCCATTATTTCCGCAGCTTCTAAAAGCTCTATGCAGCGGGCCTGTGCTGCGGCGTTCTTGCACGATGGAGATACAGAGATCATTAATCCAGGCACGAGTAACGATGATCTTGCTGCACTGGATGTTATCCAAAGCCTTGGTGCAGTTATCGTAAAAAGATCTCCAAATAGCATTGTGATAAAGGGTGGCATTAAACAAAATAGTGCATATGCAGACGCATCAACAGAAGATAAAGGGCAGGTGATCAATTGCGGCGAAAGTGGTTTAGGGATCCGGATGTTTGCGCCTGTTGCCGCACTGAGTTCACAGCAGATCACCATCAATGGAACAGGTAGTTTATTAACCAGGCCGATGAATTTTTTCGATGCAATATTTCCGAAACTGGGAATACAGATCGAGTCGAATAACGGCAAGTTGCCCATCAAAATAAAAGGTCCTTTACAACCTTCAGATATTACCATTGATGGCTCCCTGAGTTCA
>JBDSAP010000282.1:0-11114 GCA_039922055.1 Ferruginibacter sp. | reverse complement strand
CCCAATGGAAAGAGAAAAGTGAATTTGGTGGAATAAAAAGGAAGTAAAGGATGTTGTAACCAGCGGTTGTATTTCAATTAAGCATTGTTGTGTCACTCACTTGTGCGGCATACCAATGGGGAACTTTTTTTATGGTGTGAGTATAAACGACAGGTAACGAACATCATTTATATTTTTTTATCTATTTAGTACTAATTATGTAGAAATACAGCCGCCACCCTTTCTAAAAGGCGTTGGCAGGGATGCCTGAATGGTTTATTTTTAAATTCGGAAATTCGTTCAACTTGCTGAACTCTGTCAACATACCCTGCATGATCAAGCGTCTCTTATTTCTCTATATTTTTTTGGGTTTATGCACCACTTCGTTTAGCCAATCTTCAAAAGAAAAGACATTATTTGTTATTGATTCAATCCCCATATTAAATGACCTCGAAGAATGGAACCCATTATTAGAGGGAGACATAGCAGATATCACTGTTGTAAAGAATAGGGATAGTTTAAAATTGTTGGGGTACGAACAATTAGGCGGCGTCACTTATATTTTTACCAGGGAGTACCGCAAACGCCCTGACAGTGTCAAGGCCATTCCAAGCCTGAAACAGATGGAGATGATCAATGGTGCGTGGCACCTGCACGGCATTCCTTACACCGGCAATTATATCGACTATTTCACTAACGGCCGAATACAAAGCAAGGGCACATTATTAGTTGGTAAAATGGATGGCGAGATGGTGGTATATTATAAAAACCGAAACATAAAAACGGTTTCAAATTATAGAGATGGAATTGAAAATGGAAAAAAGAAGGGGTATTACAAAAATGGCGTACTAAGTTATACGGACGAGATGGTAGATGCGAAATCTACACTTTATAAAGGTTTTTACATTAACGGGCAACCAACATACGGGAAATTTTCTGAAAGAAAAACTACCCGTTATGATACCTCGTTCACCTATTACTCTACCGGAAAATTAAAAGAAATGAAGCTTATTTACAACCACGCAGTAGTGTTCAATAAAAAGGTAAATGACGGGTATATTTATGATAACCTATTTTCCCAAAGCCTGAATGCGGGAGATCTGAAAAATGCAAACAGGTATCTTTCAAAAATGTTTGACATAGATAGTGCGAGCGCAGCAGTTCATACACAAAGAGGCAGGCTATTGTTGAAAGAATACCGCTTTGCCTGGGCGATTGCTGAATTTGACAAAGCACTAGAAATCGAACCTTTCGATATCGTAGCGCTACAGAACAGGGCCTTTGCCCGTGTAAAGAAATACCAATTTGAGAAAGTACTCCCACTTTCAAGTGAGCTTAAGCTTGCTTTATATAATTCGCAGGATGCAGTTGCCATTCCGGCTGAAGACAGGGAAAAAATATGCATTGACTTAAAACTCGCAGATAATTTGTTGAACAATGAATATTTTATTGTAAAGTGGGTATCAGCAATGATGCAAAATTATTGTTCTGAAAAGGAGTAGCATTTCTGATAAAGGAACTCAGTCAGGCGCAGGAATGAGGGGCGGGCAATGAGCGAAGGTTTCCTGTGCCGGACGTTTACTAAGAAAACACTATAAAAAGAATGGGGGTAAGAAGGCTTATTTAATATTCAGTTATTGGAAGGCTATTAATTTCACGGGATTAGTAACAAAGAGACACAGGACGGAGTCCTGCGCCTGTTGTAGGATTGCAGGACTCGCCGTTAGATATATCAAAATCCACAACTCGCACGCAAGCTATCGCTCCCACTGAGAATGGTCGTCAAATACATACGCATCATTTTTCACAGAACTTCCAAAATTAAAATTTCGCAGGCGAGTCTCTGGGGCGGCTTTGCGGGAGGGTTGCAGGACTCGCCGTTAGATATATCAAAATCCACAACTCGCACGCAAGCTATCGCTCACACTGAGTAAATGGCCGTCAGATACATACGCATCATTTTTCACAGCACTTCGAAATTTAAAATTTCGCAGGCGAGTCTCTGGTGCGGCTTTGCGGGAGGATTGCAGGACTCGCCGTTAATCAGTAAGACATTAACAAATTGATTTCGACACAAACTCTATCGCTGAAAAATAATAAACCTCATCAGGCGCTCGTCAACAAATAGCGTTTGATAAGCACCAAAATCAAATTTCTATTTCGCTCCTGCTTCCATAGCCGCTAACAAATATATCAGCGAAGCAGTTCCATCCATTGTTGGCTCATTGGTAGAGTAGTCACCATAATCATCGTGGTACACAACAAGCCCGCTTTGAAATGCAGCATATTCATCCGGATTATTCAGCGTGATGCCAATAAGGTTACTATAGATGCTACCATAAACGGGGCCATCTACAAGACCTCCGTCAATAGGATAATTCTTAAGATGCGTAAATGACGAATGCGGATCAACAGGTGTGTCGCCCCAGGCGGGCAAACCATACACCATAGAAGTACCCCAGGGATTGCATCCAAAAAGCCAGTCGATATTCGCCTGCGCCAATTCATCAAACTGGTGATCGTTGGTTAACTGCCTGTACCAATAGCATTGTATGCTAAATGAAGTGGTTAAATTATTACTACACCATATAAATGGAATGCCCCGGAAAAAAGCATTCTCTTTCGCTTTATTCCAAACCGCTTCAATCCCTTTTTTATAATAACTGATGATGGTATCTTTTTTATTTCCTTTCAATAGTTTCGCCAGTTCATAGTGCCCGACATTAATGAAGGGATACCATTGATAGTGTTTGGCTGTATCAGCGCCAAGCCATGGTGTAACCGGTTCTTTTGCCGCATAGCGATATGCATCAGTTAACAAGTGCCGCATTGCCGATAGCTGATTGTTGCCTATTTGTTTAAGCCTCGCCGGACCTAAATTTTTATACAGCGAAGCGTTAGCCGCCAGGGCCAGCTCCATATCATCTACCCAATTATCTTCTGCATAAATGTAGGGCGACCTCACCGACACAGTTTGTGTAACGCCCGGTTTTATCAATGCATAGTAATAAGCTGAACCCGCTTTTCGAAACAAAGTTTTACTATACTCGGTGTCAATACGGTTGTAGATCTGTGCACCTAATGCAAAGGCGCTGGAAAATTTTGCAGCCGTAGAAGAAGTACCGGTTGTGTTATTCATAAATTTTCCCCGCTGCTGGGGCAAACCGTTTATAAAATAAACGGGCCGCTCATAGCCACGATTGTATTGGCTATCCTGCTTAGGTATCCGCATTGAAATATGGTCCCGGTCATCTGCTACCTGGTTAAACATCCACTCATTTGTTGGATGCATTTTCAATAGCCAGTCGAGGCCCCACCTTGCTTCATCCAGCACATCGGCTATTCCATTTCTCATATCTAATCCATTGGCAGCTTTTTGATCGCCAAATATTGCGGGAAAATCCCGGTAAGCCACCAGCAAGTGAAAAGTAGCATTCGCGGAAGTAGTTGAATATTGCAGGTAATCACTGGCATCATGCCATCCGCCAACAACATCTACAAACGTACTATCTTTCATGGGGCCATAAAGCGTGTAACCATCATGGGTATGGCAACTGTCTTTTAAATAAGGGTTAAAACCGCTTCGTTGCTGCCGCATATAGCGGAGGCAAAAATCCGCACTGCCTTTATAAACATCGTTGCCAACAACAAACTCAGGCGATTTAATTTTACCAGCCTGTAGGTAATAGCGACCTGCTTTTTTGAATGCTGAAAAGTTAAGGCGGCAGGTTTGTTTGAAGGGACCGTAGGAGCCCATTGGTTGTCCCGCGGTTCCGGTAAACAATGGTTTTTTTGTAACAGCATCTATCAATTGAAAACTGGTTAATGCATCATCACCTTCTTTACTGCACCAGACAGCCACTTTAATTCCAGCAGGTGTATATCCAAGTTGATTGATCCGTATCCATACAGAATCACTTTCCTGTGCCTGTAAACGGGTACTGTGCGTCACCAGCAAACATGCTGAAATTATTATGCAAATGTTTTTCATATCAGTGATTGCCGCGGTACTTTATATCCTCGTGCCAAGAGAATTTTTTCTTTATGGCAAGGATAGTTGTTTGTAGGTTACTATGGAGAAAGCTGAATGTGTCTGCTCACGGTTAAATATAAATTCACTGTTAGCCGATCGGTTCTTTTGGTAAATTGTTTAGGTTCTTAACAAATCTTTTATCATTAAAGGGCTCGCCGTTCTTCATAATGTTGGAAAGTTCAACAGATATACATTTAGCAATGTAAGCTTTAGCCTCACTTTCACTTATCCCCGTTTTAATCAGTCGTTCGTAAGTTTGGCGGGTTTCAGGGGGATCATTATCTCTCAATTGATTGTCGACCGCTTCCAGTATTACCTTTTTTACTTTAAGATTATCTTTCATTATTCATGTTTTTTGGAAAGTTACAAAAAGCATCGTTTTCCTGGTATAATTGGGTAATCTTTGTTGATTCTTTTACCTGCGTTAAATTGAATTGCCTGCTTCAATAAGTTATATTCATTGAGGAAGGTCAAAGATGTTGTTCGGGTGCTACAAGGTTTAAAGTTGCGGTAAAATAAACATGTATTTATACAATGGAACAGTATCCCAAAATTTATTTATATCGCCGCATCGTACAAGCCAAATTGTTTATCGACAACAATTATGCACAGCCTATTGACCTGGGGAACATCGCCGGGGAAGCCTGCTTTTCTAAGTTTCATTTCATCCGTCTTTTTAAAAATATTTATAACAAAACGCCTCACCAATACCTGACAACTGTAAGGATCGAGAAAGCAAAGCTATTGCTGTCACAGGGAAATAATATTGTAGATGTTTGTTATTCGGTAGGCTTTGATAGCATCAGCTCCTTCACCGCGCTTTTTAAACGCATCGCCGCACTAACGCCTGCTACCTATCAGCAACAGCAAACCATTCGAGCGAGTGATATTTCTAGTCAGCCCTTAAGGTATGTTCCAAATTGTTTTGCCGAAAAAATCGGGTATACAGAAAAATAGCAATTTTCAACAAGCCGGATAAAAACTGTTTGCTGAGTTTTACAGTTCACATTTAAACGGATAACAATGATCACAAAATTAAATCATGTCAGCATTTTTGTTCTTAACCAGGACAGCGCCTACGAATTCTACGTTAATAAACTTGGGTTTAAAGTTCATACGGATGCGCCTATGGGGCCGGGCATGCGCTGGCTCACAGTTTGCCCGCCTGAGCAACCTGATCTTGAAATTACCCTGATGGCTATTGAAGAAGGTAAAATGATGTTTACCGCCGAAACGGCCAAACAAATGAGAAACCTGGTGAGTATGGGCACTTTCGGCTTTGGTGTGTTCGAATGCAATGATCTGCTCGCTACTTACGAGGAATTAAAAGCGAAAGGTGTTGAGTTTACAAAACCTCCCAAGAAAGAGTTTTATGGTTTTGAAGCGTTATTCAAAGATGATTCAGGAAACTGGTTCTCACTGGGAGAAAAGAAATAGACAGTTTGTTCGGGCTGATGTTAGAAACTTCAGCCCGTTTTTTTTAGCCTGTTATTATGTACATACTATTTTACCTATTATAAAATGGTGCAGAAACAACTGTATAAAGCCTCGTAAATTAGCGGGAAGGTTTTCAATATCAACCCGCTATTTATGAGAAGGATTTATCCGATTGCTGTCGGTTTTAATATGCTTTACGAGATACCTGCGTGCGTAGCAAAATTTAAATAGCTTAATGTCCGTAGGAGGATTTATTATCCAGGCACTAAAAAAAGATCACTAATATCGAATACCTAACAAACAATTTAATGGAACCAATTTTTGCAGATAATAAGTTGTATGACAACATAAATTTTAAAGAAAAGCCTTTAGAAAAAGGAGAGTATGATACTTGTAGTTTTAGCAATTGCGATTTCTCGAACACCCATCTTTCTGAAATCAAGTTTATCGATTGTGAATTTACCAACTGCAATTTGAGTTTAGCTACACTCTCGAAAACTGCCTTTCGGGATACCAAATTTAAAGACTGCAAAATGCTGGGGCTTCGGTTTGATACCTGCAACCAAATTGGACTGTCCTTCAGCTTTGAGAACTGTTCGCTTGATCATTCCACGTTTTACCAGGCAAAAATTAAAACAACCAATTTCAAGAATTCGCAATTACATGAAACCGATTTCACCGAGTGTGATTTAACAGGTTCGGTATTTGATAATTGCGATTTAAGCAGAGCAACTTTTGAACATACGATCATTGAGAAAACTGACTTTCGTACTTCTTACAATTACTCGATTGATCCGGCGATGAACAAGATAAAGAAAGCGAAGTTTTCGTTGAGTAGTGTTTCCGGGCTTTTAGACAAATATGATATCGAAATTGATAGAACGAGCTAATAAAACATCGGTCCAAATATTTGCTCAAATGCTGGATTGTTGAAGGTTCTTGCCATCTGCAAAAAAATATCAATCAACTTAAATATGGAAAAACCATTAGTAGATAACAGGTACTTATTGGAAAGATTCCAGGCAAAAGGTGGGTGGACCTATGCAAGAATTCCTCAAATACCACAGGATAAACGATCTCCGTTTGGATGGGTGAGGGTGAGGGGAACTATCGACGATTTTGAAATAAAAAATTGCAACCTGATGCCGATGGGGAATGGGAAGCTCTTCCTGCCGGTAAAGGCTGACATTAGAAAAAAAATAGGCAAGAAGGAAGGAGACTATGTCCGGGTTATTTTGTTCGAAGATAATTCGCCTGTTGAAATTCCGGAAGAGCTCCGGCTTTGTCTCCTGGATGAACCAGTGGCCTATAAAACATTTTTGAGTTATACAATGGCTGAACAAAAAGCATTTGTTGAATGGATTTATGCTGCGAAAAAAAAAGAGACAAAAGCTAACCGTATTGTGAAGACCATCAGCAAACTTCAAAAAGGACAAAAACTTACTGAGCAAATTTTTAAACGAAATGAATAAATTCACTTTTATCCATAGCTGCCTGCATATTATAACATTATTAAAAAAATAAAACCTGGCTAAAATGAAAATAAGATGCTCGTTTCTGCTGTTGTTATTGATAAACACTTTCATCATCAACACATCGTTATCGCAAACGAGTGCTCAACAGCTAAAAGATATTGAGACTTCAATGCCTGTGATTGATTCATTGTTCAGGCAATATGCAGCTAAGAATAATTGGCCTGGAATGGCCTACGGGTTGGTTGCAAATGGGCGGCTGATCCATACTGGTAATACAGGTTATACAGATGCCGATAAGAAAATATTGGCCACACCACAATCAGCGTTTCGCATTGCCTCCATGACCAAAAGCCTTACAGCGATGGCTATTCTAAAACTCAGGGATGAGGGCAAATTGCAATTAGACAACCCTGTTTATTTATACATTCCCGAAATGAAGCAGCAGCACTATCTTACCACGGATGCTGCACCTGCAACTATTCGAAATCTGCTCACTCATACAGCGGGTTTTCCTGAAGATAATCCCTGGGGCGACCGCCAGCTTGCAATTACAGATGCGGAAATGATCCGCATGATAAAGAACGGGATTTCTTTTTCCAATGTTCCGGGCATTGCCTATGAATACAGCAATATAGGTTTTGCAATGTTGGGTTATATCATTAAAAAAGTTTCCCATCAATCTTACCAAAAATACATCAGCGATCATATTTTAGTTCCGCTGGGTATGACGCATACCTACTGGGATTATGCTACCGTGCCTGCTGATAAATTAGCGCACGGTTATCGCTGGCTAAATGGCAAATGGCTTGAGCAGCCTTTACTAAAAGATGGTGCTTATGGTGCAATGGGAGGGCTGATCACTTCGATGGAAGACTTTGGTAAATACGTTGCCCTTTGCCTTTCTGCCTGGCCGCCACAAAGCGGTAAAGAAACCGGTCCGGTAAAGAGAAGTTCGCTGAGGGAGATGCAGCAAGCATGGACCATCAATACACTTGATGCCGGATATAAATACCCCGATGGTCGTTTGTGCCCTGTTGTATTCAGCTACGGATATGGTTTAAGAATTTCAAAAGATTGCGACAACAAGGTAACAGTTGGGCACAGTGGCGGATTGCCAGGCTTCGGCAGCGACTGGAAGATAATGCCGGACTATGGTATCGGCGTTATTTCATTTAGCAATCTTACTTATGCACGGGCTGGTTTTATTAATACGATGGTGTTAGATACGCTCATTACCCTGGCGAACTTGCAGCCACGTAAACTCCCCGTTTCTCCAATTTTAAACAAGCGAAAAGATGAACTCATCAAACTGTTACCCGGCTGGAATGATGCGGCCGCTACTGGTATTTTTGCAGAAAATTTTTTCCTGGATTATTTTCCTGACTCACTCAGCAAGGAAGCGACTGCTCTCTTTAATAAAGCCGGGAAAATTCTTCACGTCAGCGAATTTGTTCCTACCAATAACCTGCGTGGATACTTTATAATGGAAGGCGAAAAAACTGATATAAAAGTATCCTTCACACTCACACCGGAGAATCCTCCACTCATACAGGAATACCGTATCAGCGAAATAAAAAAGAAATAAAGCCATCAGGCTACATGGATGAAAGATCAGGATGTTGCATAGTATACTGCGCAAGGGATAAATTAGTGACCTGGTATTTTGCTCCTCATTGATAAGATGTAGAAGAGTGCGACGCCAATGAAGCCTAATTGAAAAACTTGTGCCGGGCTCAAAAAAAATAGTTCATTATTTTACTCCTTGTTTACTATAATTCTTTAGTACGCTTGTTACTCTTTGCTGTTTATCAAGACGCAATACCAAGCCCGAAACATAAATCAAGTCTCCTAAAATATTTTTTAAGTGTTTAACCCAATTGGAGCTGGGTTACCACCCTATTTCTAATCGTTAAAAATAATTTTTTGTAAGGCTAAATTGTGTGGATGTAAAACCATAGCCAGGGCAAAATGATACAAGTACAATGAAATGCAGCTCTTTCAGTAGGCATGTTTTACACAGGTTTATACCGGCAAAATTATTGTTGCTGAATATCATAGCTACTGATTTCAGGTCAACACAAAAATAGTATCATGAGAAAAATATGCATTCTTTTAACCTTGTACTTTTTTAGCAGTTGTGGTAATTCCGAAAATAACTCATCTTCTAATTACAATCCCGTAAAGTTTGTCTAGATCATTTAGCGGGCGCATAGCACAGCAATACATTCCCATTTGCAAATGTGCTGCTCCCAATCAATTGCAGGCTCAGCTTTTTTCTGATGCCCTCAAATATCGTCCGCCCATTACCAAGCAATACAGGATTTACCACTACCCGAAATTCATCTATTAAACCTTCCTGCGCCAGTTGAGCAACAATGCTTCCGCTTCCTAAAATTGCTATGTCGTTACCGCCTTCTTTTTTCATCTTTCTCACCTCTCGTTGCAGGCCACCTTTTAACAGCTTCGTATTATTCCATAATGCTGTATTCAGTGTTTTTGAAAACACCAGCTTCTGCATATTATTCATTCGTCCAGCCATAGCCGGATCACCCGCCATCGCATCCTCTCTGGACCAGTATGCGGCCATCATTTCATAGGTCACTCTTCCAAACAAAAGCACATCTACACTACTCACATTATCGGCAACAAACCGGTTCCACTCAGCATCGTTTTTATTTTGGTATATCCAACTGCTATCGCAGTTTGCATCTGTGAAGTAACCATCGAGTGTCAGGTGGTTAACAACAATCAGTCTGCGGTTTTTTATAGCCATTATTTCGCGGGATAATTGATCGCACATTTTAACACAAAAGTAATCTCAAAAAACGTCGGCGATGGGGGTGAGGCATGACTTTATGCGGGTGATTTGCGACTATTACCCTGCTCTTTTTTTGATAAGAAAATTGGCTTTTGACAATCCAATATTCGTTTTATTGTTATTAAATATTTTTTGCATCAAACTTTCATTGGTAAATAAAGAACACTACTTTTATCGACTTTTAATCATCATTTAAAAATTTCACTATGTCTACGCCATTACGTTTTGAAACGCTGCAAATACATGCAGGATATCAGCCAGAGGCCACTACACATGCGTGCCAGGTGCCTATCTATCAAACTACTTCCTATGTTTTCGATAGTTCGGAACATGCGGCCAACCTGTTTGGATTAAAGGAGTTTGGTAATATTTATACCAGGATCATGAACCCCACAACAGATGTATTTGAAAAAAGGGTTGCAGCATTGGAAGGCGGCGTAGGCGCCGTAGCCACAGGCTCTGGTATGTCGGCGCAGTTTTTAGCGTTGCATAATTTATTATTGCCTGGCGATAATTTCGTTTCCGCTTCCTTTTTATATGGCGGCACTTACAACCAGTTTAAAGTTTCGTTTAAGCGCATTGGTGTAGAAGTGCGTTTTGCAGATGGCGACAATGCGGCAAGCATTGCCTCTAAAATTGATGACAAAACAAAAGCGATCTTTTTAGAAACTATTGGCAATCCCGGTTTCAGTGTTCCCGATTTTGAAGCCATTGCTGCTGTTGCAAAAGAGCATGATATACCATTGGTAGTAGACAATACTTTTGGGGCTGCCGGCTTTTTATTCAGGCCCTTCGATTACGGCGCAAATGTAATTGTAGAAGCCGCTACCAAGTGGATCGGCGGTCATGGAAACAGCATCGGCGGTGTGGTGATAGACGGCGGAAATTACAACTGGGGCAATGGTAAATTTCCGCAATTTACGGAGCCTTCCGAAGGGTATCACGGGCTTAAGTTCTGGGACATTTTTGGCGAAGGCAATCCTTTAGGTTTGCCAAACATCGCCTTCATTATAAGGGCAAGAGTAGAAGGTCTTCGCGACTTCGGAAGCAGCCAATCGCCTTTTAATTCATTCCTGTTATTGCAGGGTTTAGAAACATTGTCGTTGCGTATGGAACGCCATACACAAAACGCCCTGGCCCTGGCACAATGGCTTGAGGCGCATGAGCTGGTGGATTTTGTTTTGTACCCCGGTTTGGAAAGCAGTCCTTATCATAACCTGGCAAAACAATACCTACCTAATGGATTTGGTGGAATTGTAAACTTTGGAATAAAAGGTGGTAAAGCCAATGCCAGCAAATTTATCGACAGTCTTAAACTGGTAAGCCACCTGGCGAATGTCGGCGACGCCAAAACGCTGGCCATTCATCCCGC
>JBDSAP010000281.1:0-4477 GCA_039922055.1 Ferruginibacter sp. | reverse complement strand
GCAGAAAGCGCAACAGTATTATTATTTAATTGCAGCGACATCACAGCCGCAACAACGGCAGCGACGGCATTAAAAAGCGGAAAAGATTGGAAACAGGTCGCTGAAGAGAGCGAAGGAAAAGTGCAATCTGATTCAGGCCGGTACGAAATATCACAACTACAATTGCCCCCCGGACCAACCCTTGCAGAAGAAATGATAACGACACCTACAGTTAACAGCGGCGATAATACCACAGCTTTTATTAAAGTGTTGAGATTGTTCCCCGCCAAACAGCAACGGAGTTTTGAGGAAGCACGCGGACTCGTAATAAACGACTACCAGGCAGCGCTCGAAAACAAATGGATTGCAGAATTAAAAAGAAAATATCCTGTTAAAATAAATGAAGATGTTTTTCAATCGTTGCTTAAAGTGCAGTAATAATAGCATGATTGATAAATAGTTATGTATGATTCAAGCCTGCTATCTTTTTTGATGGCAGGCTTTTTGTTTAGGGGAGGATGAAGTATTTAGTATTTGCATAGATGCTATTTACGTATTGTAAACCTCTAAAATTAAATGTTATGATTATGAAGAAAATGATGGCAGTGTGTCTGCTAACAGCAACGGGCATTTGCGCTAAGTCGCAGGTTTATGTGCAAGGCGGATTAAATCTTGCTAACATCACAGAAACTAAAAGTGGACAAACACAAAAAAATAATACGCTTGCAAGTTTTAATGCGGGTGTTATGGCAAGGTTCGGTTTGTCAGATGTATTCGACCTGGAGTCTGGCGCTTTACTAACAGGCAAAGGATCAAAGGCTGAAACCTATTTCAACAATGGCAATGATTATATTAAATCCAGGTTCAGCCCCCTTTATGTTGAAGTTCCGTTAAATGCTTTAGTAAAATTTCCACTGGAGGCTAAATCGAAAACGAACATTTTTGTAAGTGCTGGCCCATATATTGCAATGGGTGTAGGCGGTACGTCAAAAACTGATAGTAAGTTTGGGCCGTTAACAGCCAGTTCGAGTAGTGACATCAAATTCAACAATGATGATCCAACTACATCCGAGCAGGAAGGCGCAGCTTACGACCGGTTAAAACGTTTTGATTACGGGCTTAATTTTGGCGCAGGTGTCGATCTTGGAAAGTTTATGCTAAAGGCTAATTATGGATTAGGTCTTGCAAAGATCAATAGCACTCAAACAAACAATTCCGCGGACGATAAAAACAAGTTCCGCACCATTAGCATCTCAGCAGGAATACATCTGTAAATGCCCGGGCATTTTTTTATTAATAAACCTCCTGTACGGTATGGTACAGGTACCTCTGTAACACAACGAAAAGGAGAAAAGGCGGGGCCAATAAAGCCTGCTTTTTCTCCTTTTTTATAATCTACCGGTATGGTATGACATCAGGCTACAGAAAGATCATGATAGAAATTATTCGTGTCCATTCGTTCATTCGTGGCATATTTTATCTTATTTCTTTAACCACGTTGTAAATTACTTTGGCTTTTCCGAGTGTATAATAATGCAACACGGGCACACCAAATGTTTTAAGCTCTTTAGATTGCTGTATCAACCATTCCGTTCCAATTTGTTCAACCTCTTCATCCGTTCTTGCTTTTGTAATTGCATCCGACAGATCTGTTGGAATATCAACATGAAAGATTTTTGGTAAGATCGTTAACTGCTTTTTATTGGTGATAGGTTTCAATCCTGGTATAATCGGCACATCAATACCAACGGCTCTGCAATCTTTCACAAACTGGTAGAATTTGCTATTATCAAAAAACATTTGAGTCATGATATAATCTGCACCTGCATCTACCTTCGCTTTCAAATGAAGCAGGTCCGTTTGCATATTTGGCGCTTCAAAATGTTTTTCCGGATACCCCGCAGTGCCGATACAAAAATCCGGTTTGCCGCCATTCTTAATATCTTCCTCCTGGTAAATGCCATTCTTCAGATCAACCACCTGTTTTAAAAGATCCACCGCATAAGCATGACCATCTTGTTCCGGCTCAAAGTTGGTTTCATTTTTTGCAGCATCCCCACGTAACACCAATACATTATCAATTCCCAAAAAATTAAGATCGATCAACGCATCTTCCGTAACGCGTTTTGAAAAACCGCCACATATCAAGTGAGGAACGGTATCAATATTATAATGATTTTTAATGGCCGCACAAATAGCAACAGTGCCGGGCCGCTTGCGTACCTCTACTCTTTCAAAAGTACCATCAGCCTTTTTCTTGAACATGGTCTCACTGCGGTGATAGGTTACATTAATGAAGGAAGGTTTAAATTCCATCAAAGGATTCAGGTGGTCGTAAATTGACTGAATGGTCCTGCCCTTCAGCGGCGGTAAAACTTCAAAGGATACAAGCGTGTCTTTTGCCTCTTTTATATGATCTGTTACTCTCATTATTAATAAAATATGTGCAAACTTAGTGAAGTCGCTATAAACAACAAACTGCTGTTAAATATAAATGGGCGCCAGTCCTTAGATTGGTTTATATTAAATTTGCTGCAAACAAAAAATTTTGAGCTTAACTATACATACCAGGGACCTCGTAAAAGTATATGGCAGCCGCACGGTGGTAAACAAAGTTTCTTTCAATGTATCGCAGGGAGAAATAGTTGGATTACTCGGGCCCAATGGGGCAGGAAAAACAACCTCATTTTACCAGGTGGTTGGTTTAATAAAGCCAGATGAAGGCGAGGTGTTCCTCGATGAAATTAATATTACCAAAATGCCCATGTACAAAAGGGCAAAAATGGGTATCGGTTATTTGCCGCAGGAAGCAAGTGTATTCAGGAAGTTAAGTGTGGAGGATAATATTACTGCCGTGCTGGAAATGACGAAGCTGAGTAAAAGAGATCAAAAGGAAAAACTCGAAATCTTATTGGATGAATTTCACCTGGCCCATGTTAGAAAAAATAATGGCGATACTTTGAGCGGTGGCGAAAGAAGAAGAACAGAGATAGCCCGGGCGCTTGCAGTGGATCCTAAGTTTGTGTTGCTCGATGAACCGTTTGCAGGCGTGGATCCTATTGCGGTAGAAGATATCCAGGAAATAATTGCACGTCTTAAATATAAAAATATTGGCATACTGATAACTGATCACAACGTAAACGAAACGCTTTCTATTTGCGACCGTGCTTACCTGCTGATCGATGGTAAAATATTCAAACATGGTACCGCCGAAGAACTTGCAGAAGATGAGCAGGTGCGCCGCTTATACCTTGGCCGCAACTTCGAATTGAAACGTAAAGACTATATATTGGAAAGACGAACAAAGGAAATGGATGTCGATGACAAAATGCAGGTGATTGATAGCGATGTGCAGCCCGATTCTCCTATTTAGATTTTTAAGCGATCATCTCACCAGCATTACGGTTCCCTTTCTAAAAAAGCTTCCCCCGGTTGGACATTCCATTTCAGCAAAATAGGTGTAAGCGCCTGAAGGCTGCAATTCATTTTTATATCTTCCATCCCATCCCGTTAAACGACTGCTGGCAATAAAATTACTGCGTTCATATACCGGCTTTCCCCAGCGACTGTAAATAATTAAATGCTTTACAAGAGAAATTCCTTTTATACAAAAGATATCGTTCAGGCCGTCATCATTTGGAGTAAATGCCGCCGGTATAAATACTTTTCCAGCATCACATTGTAGCTTCAATTGGACATTAGCTGTTGCTTTACAACCATTCATATTGGTAACTGTAAGCTGGTAATTCAATGCTGCCAAAGGCGTACTAACCGGCGAAGGACAATTAACACAACTCAAATAATCGGAGGGTGACCACAGCCATTGTGTTACATCCGAACTATTGATCGCATTCATTGGTAATGCCGTGCCCAATAGCACATCGGGTACAGGAGCGATAGATACCGTAGGCAATGGCAAAACTTTTACATTGACCTGTGCGGTATCCGAAAAACAATTGTATGCATCGCCGCCCTTCACAGTATAAGTAACCGTACTGGTGGGTTGAGCGATTGGATTGTTGATCGAAACGCTGCTCAAGCCTGTTGTTGTATTGATCCATTGATACGCATCTGTGCCGCCAGCATTCAACTGCACAGAATTACCCAGGCAAACAGCAGTATCAGCATTTACAGTAACCTTCATTTTTTGCACAACGGTCAGTGTGGCTTTTGCAATGTTAGTACAACCAATATCATCTTTCACCGTGAGCGAATAAGTGATCGTGCTATCGGGTTTGGTAATTGGTGATGATATAGCCGTATTGCTCAAACTACTTGCAGGCGACCACGCATAGCTGATACCACCTGTGGCAACCAGCGTAGTAGACTGCCCCCTGCAAAGTCTTGCGCTGCCAGCCGTGATTGTTATAACAGGATTTGGCCTGATTTTAATGGTAGTTGGCAGACCGGCAAAACTGCTGCAGCCGCTTGAATCCGTAACCATTAAGGTAGGCTGGTAAATACCGGCGGTATTATACACATGCGTCGCAACCGTTTT
>JBDSAP010000280.1:0-20929 GCA_039922055.1 Ferruginibacter sp. | reverse complement strand
CACCTACGGCTGTATTGTAGAGGCCCGTGGTGTTGTTGTACATTGCGCCGGCGCCCAATGCAGCATTGCTGCCGCCGGAAGTGTTTGAAACAAGTGCATTGGAGCCAACGGCAACATTGTACAATCCTGTTGTATTCACGAAGAGTGCCCGGTATCCATGTGCGGTGTTTTCATCACCTGTATTGTTTCTATTCAATGCATCTGTACCTGTTGCTGTATTGTGAGAGCCCGTGGTGTTGGAATAAAGCGCATAAGCCCCCTGTGCAGTATTTTCGCTACCTGTAGTATTTGAATAAAGTGTTTGATATCCACTGGCAGAATTATAGCTTCCGTTGGTATTGGTATACAATGAATGATCACCGATCGCTGTATTAGTAACACCAGTGGTATTCACACTGCCGGCATTTAAGCCAAAAAATAAGTTACCGTTCGTGGGATGTATTTCTCCTGCCCAAACATTGTTTACCCGGAAACGCAGCGGTTGATTGTTCTTTGTGCCAATATAATTATTGCCGGTGGTTGTATTACCTGTTAAGCTCCAGCCATTGCTGCCTGCGTCGACTGATGTCCATGCTGAACCATTATAGAACCAGAACCCGGAACTGGTGGTATCATAAATCATCAGTCCTTTTGCAGGGTTTGCAATAGCGATTCTCGAGGTGGTAGATGTGCGGGGAATTAATAATCCTTTATCAGCACTTTTGATATCAAGAATAGCACTGCTATGGGGCGTATTATTATTGATGCCTACAGATTGCGCAGCTAAAAAGACAGGAAGAAGGAAGCTGAGTGCAGCGATACATATTTTCATCGGTCATTTATTTCAAGGTGATTGATGTAATAGAATCGCTTTACATTTAAATGAGTTAAGGAAAATGCATTAGGCATAAAACATTTTTTATGAAGCTATATTTACTAATCTAACCTTCATAGCAGGTCTGCGTAAGTGGCTGTTGAAATTGAGCAAGAGGCGGCATTAAGATGCCATAACTATGGACGGCTTATTTTACATGAATGTAAGTAACCCTGTTATTTCAAAGTTTAAGAAATGGGGTAACGATTTTCTTTTGAAAAGATATGGCGGCAAGTTTTTTATCTTGCATTTGAAAATTTATTTAAATGATCAGAGAAAAAATTTTGGTGATAGGCGCCTCCGGGCAGATAGGAGTGGAGCTTACTTTAGCATTAAGAAAAATATACGGCAACTCCAATGTAGTAGCAAGCGACCTGCGGGAAGAGAACGATCTCTTGAAAGGTACAGGCCCATACGTTAGCCTCGATGTTATGAATAAGGAGATGCTGCATGTGCAGGTGATCCGGCAAAACATTACGCAGATATATTTATTGGCGGCCATTCTCTCTGCCACCGGCGAAAAAAATCCAAATCTTGCATGGAGCCTGAACATGCAGAGCCTGCTAAATGTGCTCGACATTTCCAGAGAGGAGCAAATACATAAAGTTTATTGGCCAAGTTCCATTGCTGTATTCGGACCTACTTCTCCCAAGAAGGACTGTCCGCAGCAGACCGTGATAGAGCCGATTACTGTTTATGGCATTAGTAAGTATGCAGGTGAATTTTGGTGCAACTATTATAACCATCGCTGGGGTGTTGATGTGAGAAGCATTCGTTACCCGGGGCTTATCAGTTATAAAAGTGCGCCTGGTGGCGGCACCACAGATTATGCAGTAGAAATGTTTCATGAAGCATTGGAAGAAAAAAATTATGAATGTTTTTTAAAGGAAGATACTTACCTGCCGATGATGTATATGCCTGATGCCATAAAAGCTACGCTCGAATTGATGGAAGCGCCTGAATCAAAGATCAAGATTCGTACTTCATATAATATTTCAGGAATGAGTTTTTCCCCTGCGGAGATTGCTGCTGAAATTAAAAAACATATCCCTGAATTTACAATTACCTACAAGCCAGATTATCGGCAGCAGATCGCTGATAGCTGGCCGCAAAGCATTGATGACAGTGTTGCGAGAAATGATTGGGGATGGAAAGAAGATTATGATCTTGGCAGGATGGCGAAAGATATGTTTGAGAATTTGGGTAGTAGTTCATAGTTGTCTTTAGTTTATTGTTTTTGGTTTATTGTTTTTTTTATCATTCAGCATTCATCTTCACAATTCACTTTTTACAATTCACCCTTTATGATTTTTTGTCCAGGCATTTGTTTTTCATGGCAGCATCGTTGCATCGCCCTCTTGTACTTTTGAAGCCTTGGGCAACGACATCCCCAGCCGTATGCAAAAGTACAGTCTCTATTAACCTTTCAGGAGTCACTTGCTTTATGAACCACAGACCCTAAACCCTAAACCCCAAACTATAAATATTAACAGTTTATATGTTTGGCAAAAGAAATAGCCTCGCTTAATTTTGCGGCGAACAACAAAACTAAAAAAATGAAAAAATTTATCCTGCCTTTAATCATTGCGCTTCTTTCTCTCCCTGCTTTTTCACAAGAAAAAAAATTCTCTTTTAGTATTGGACCTGAGCTGGCTTTTGCTGCTGGTAGTCTGACTAATACGCATTCGATTGGTACAGGTGGTTCCGCACAGTTAGAGGTTCTTATACAGGATAAATTAAAGGCTACCGCTTCATTTGGAGTCTTAGGCTATCTCGGAAAATCCATAATGATTGGCGGGCAGAAATTAAAACAGCCCGGATTGACGATCATACCTGTAAGGGTTGGTGCGAAATATTATTTATCGGGAGGCATATATGGCGGAGCACAAATAGGTGTTGCATTCAGGGGTAATTATGAGCCATATAACGGAGCTGCTTTTGCCTATACTCCGTTGATATTGGGTTATGAATTTAAAACAAAGAAGGACCAGGCGATCGACGCCTCCATAAAATACGATGCATCTTCTGGCCACGGTGGAACTATTGCTTCATTTGGAATTCGCCTGGCTTACGTGTTTTAATGTGAGCCCCTTTTAGGTTAGGGGGAAAAGATTTATTTTGACATATTGAATTAAAAATAGATATTGCCAAAAAATTACACCCTTAAACCAACTACGTACACATGAAACGATTTACCCTTTGCCTGGCTATTATAGCTATAGGCACCTTAACAGCAAATGCCCAGGACGGCGAAAGAATTTTCAAAAGATTTAAAGGCGACGTAAGCCTTGGCTACGCAAAGCCAGTAAGTTCCGGTTCCAGCGGTGGCGTACTGTTTGCCATGGAACCCAAGTTTGCAATCATTGATCAGTTAGCGGTAGGCTTGCGCATTGAAGGCGCAGTGATGGCCAGGTTTACTGGAAGTACCATTAATGGTGAAGCAGAGGTTGAAGATGCAAAAGGATCTGCATCTTACGTAGCAACTGCCGATTATTATTTTACCAACAATTATAATATCCGGCCTTTTGTAGGAGGCGGAGTTGGGTTCTTTGGCTTGGTTTCCGACGCCACCCTCAACAACTATGATGAACCCGCTGCTAAAATAAAGTTTGGTGGACTATTAAGAGTTGGCGCAGAAGTGAAACATTTTCGTTTTGGATTAGAATATAATATCATTCCAGAGACCGATGTAAATTCGACTGATGACCTCGGTAACGCTATTAAAGTGAAATCTAAGAACGGATATTTCGGAGTTAAATTCGGCTTTTGCTTTGGTGGCGGACCACTATAACGATCACAATATTACTTCTAAAAATAAACGAGCTGTCCTTAACGGGATGGCTTTTGTTTTTGGCCTATGTAGTGCAATGGCAACCGCTTGACGATATAATGTATTTGAAAATCGGCAGCCCGTAACTGCTGCTGAATAAAGTTACAAAAGTTGATGATAAGAACTGCAGCTCGTGGTTATTCAGCGGTTGGAGCTGAAGCTAAACAGCGTACAAGAAAATTAGGATTTATTGATCGCCCTGCCATTGCCAAATCGAATTGTGTGCAGGACAGCAAGTTTAGTTTCGCAAAAAAAAGTCTATGGCAATCTCATTGACCAGGTTGGGTTTTTCGGAAAAAACATCATGTGAAGTATTTGGCAAAATACAGAGTTGGCTTCCTTTAATTAAACGATACATTTCAATACTGTGTTCCAGCTTTATTATGTCCCGGTCGCCTGATACAATCATCACCGGTATTTTTATTTCGCTGAATAACTCTTTCGGAAAGAGAAACTCCTGGTACCACATCACCATTCTGTCGTTTAATATTTTTCTCCAGTTAGATTTATTGGCAACAAAATATTCATCCAACCATTTCTGGTCTTCAGCCGGAAACTGGTAACCAGGTGATATAAGTTGCAGTGTATCATTTTTGGAGGAATCCCTGGAAACATAACCACTCTTTGTATAATTAGCGCCTACGGCTATAACTTTTTTTATTTTATCAGGTCTCTTTGTTGCTAAAATAAGAGCAGCTATTCCTCCATCACTCCATCCCATAACGCAAGCGCTATCTAATTTTAATGCGTCAATTAATTTTGACACGTACGCGGCTAACAAGTCATAAGTCATGGTATCTAATGCTTCAGATCTTCCTTGTCCGGGATCATCAGGTGCAATAACTCTAAAATGTTTTGATAATTCAGGAATGCACAAAGAGAAGTTTGCTATATTTTTTAATCCCCCCTCAAGTAATATCAACGGCATCCCTTTGCCATATTCCTCGTAATAGATTTTTTTATCAAATATGGTGACGGTCTTGCCATTATTCGAGCCATACGGAATTTGCTTTTGTCCAAATAAATTATTGAACATAAAAATAAAACCGGCAATAATAAATACAGTGCTATAGATTTTCATTCTTTAATTTACTTATTCACGTCAGAGTATTTACAATAAACCCTTTCGAAGAGGAACTTTAACATTTCTTGCACACGACACAATGGTATGCGGTACAAGAGGGCGACGCAACGATGCTGCTCATTGATATAAAGCCCGGACAACAAATTCCTGGTAAGTTAGAGAGATTTATTCTGCAATTTTTTGCGCTGTAAAAACCTGCTGCATTTTTTGCATCAGTTCTTTTTCGATCATGCGCTGAGCAATGCCGATCATGTTTTTAAAAGCGATGGCGTGAGAGATGCCATGGCCAATGATAACGGGTTTGGTTACGCCCAAAACTGGAACGCCTCCGTACATTTCAAAATTGAAGCGGTCGAAATGCTCGTCGTGTATGCCCCGGCGTTGTACGATGTCATACACACTTTCAGCCATTTTCAGAACCACGTTGCCGGTGAATCCTTCGCACACCATTACATCTGCCTTGTCTATCAGGATATCCCGACCCTCGATGTTGCCGATAAAATTTATAAACTTGTTTTCCTTGAGCAACGGATAGGCAGCTTGTGCCAGCAGGTTCCCTTTTCCTTCTTCTTCGCCCACATTCACCAGGCCCACTTTAGGATTATCAATACCGAGAATATGTTCGGCATATAACGAACCAAGTGTGGCAAACTGCGCAAGGTTCTCTGGCTTGCAATCTGAATTGATACCGGCATCGAGCAGGAGACCGAGACTGCCATTTTCCCTTGGCATATAAGCGCCAATAGTAGGGCGGCTCACGCCATCAATCGCCTTGATGCTGAAGAGGGCGCCAACCATCATTGCTCCTGTATTACCAGCGCTTATAAAAGCATCTGTGTTGCCGGAGGCCAATAATTTAAAACCAATTGCAATGGAAGAGTTGGGCTTTTCTTTTAAAGCCTTTGTAGGATGCTCATGCATTTCAATGACCTGTGCTGCATGAACAATGGTAATATTTTGAGAAGAAATATTGTGAGCAGCCAGAAGCTCATTCAATTGACCCTGGTCGCCAATCAGCGTGAGATGTACATCAGTAGTTGCCCCGTCCAAAAAAATTAAAATACCTTTTACTGCTTCCAATGGCGCATAGTCGCCACCCATCATGTCCAGGGCAATATTCATGTTGTGTTCGTTAAATAAAAAATTCCAAGTCGTAAATTCAATTCGAATTTAGAACTTAGAATTCAGCATGGGAAATATATTATGCCTTTAGAGGCGCTTTCTCTGCTACCACTTGTCCTTTGTAGTATAATTTACCTTCGCTTACATGTGCACGGTGACGTACATGCATTTCGCCTGTTGTTTTATCTACTGTTAACGCTGTTTCGGTTGCTTTATAATGCGTCCTTCTCTTTGCACTGCGCTGTTGCGAATGGCGGCGTTTGGGATTTGGCATATCTCTTTATTTTAGTTGTTGTTTAAAAATGTTTCTGTTTATAAATCGGGGCAATTGCATTCCGCCCGCTATTTTAATTATTACTTGCTGCTCTTAAATTTATCCAGGTCTTTCCAGATAGTATTCGCGTTTCTTGCTGCTTCGGTCGCTTCCATTTCCTTCAGCTTGTTCAGCACTTCTTTATTACACTGAGGCCCGCCAAGATCTTCTTCTTTACATGACTTTTGAAAAGGTACCGTCAGGCTCACAAATTCATAGATCCAGTCATTTAACTGAAGATGGCTTTCGGTCCGTGAAATGTAAAAAACATCGGGATCTTCCTCCTGTTGGTTCATTTCATCAGGGTTATCAACCATCTTAACCAGCATGTTAAACTCATCCCAAAGGTCCATCGTCAAAGTATTTCCACAACGGTCACACTCTACATCAGCTTTTCCCCCGATCTCAAACTTAAGCAGCATAAAGCCGCTTTTTTTATCGAGTTGCAGCTTGATCGTTGCGTGGCAATTTGCAAAATCCCTGGGTGCTTCATCAGCAAAGAACTTCTCATCTACTTCATAAGTAAACTCATGAATACCGGGCTTCAACGACACAAAAGCAATTTCAAATTCCCTACTTTTTCCCATTACCTCCGGTTTAAAGGACGGCAAAGGTAGTATTTTTGCGTTTAAATTATAGAATAAATATGGAAATATTTGCCCTGGAATTCAGTGGTGGATACTTTTAGCTACTTTTAAATTGTATGAAAAAGAGACAATCGCTGGTCCTGATCGGTATCCTTGTTGGTTTAACTATTCTTATTCACGTTTTCTCTTTGAATGCCGCCCGTGTGGAAAACTATTATTCTACCGGCATTTACCCGGATATTTCGGTTGTTTTAAGGTATTCTCTTACCTGGCTGCCTTTTAGCCTTGGCGACATTTTGTACGGTCTCGCATTTTTTTATCTTACCTGGAACCTGGTGACTGCCATTCGTGCCTTATACAACAAGACACTTACAAATGCCAGAATGTTGATCTTTTTAAGGCGTGTATTCATCAAAATGCTATTGATCTATATAATTTTTAATGTGTTGTGGGGCATCAACTACAATAGGAGAGGGATCGCCAGTCAAATAGGATTGACTATGGAAAAATATAGTGTTGAAGATGTGAAAGCGCTTAATTCAGTGCTTGTGAAAAAAGTAAATGAGAGTAAGAGCGCTATTTTAGAACAACCGATAAGAAAGCTTAGCTCAAGTGAAATTTTCAGCGGGGCCTGGCTTGCTTACAAGACCCTGGATGATCGGTACAAATTTTTGAATTACCATCCTATCTCCTTAAAATCGTCCATGTGGGGATGGCTGGGCAATTATGTGGGCTTTATGGGATATTACAATCCATTTACCGGTGAAGCCCAGGTAAATACTACCGTTCCTAAATTTGTTCAGCCTTATACAACCTGCCATGAAATAGCACACCAGTTAGGTTACGCCAAAGAAAATGAGGCAAATTTTGTTGGATACCTGGCTGCCTCCTCCTCTAAGGACATTGCGTTTCAATATTCAGTTTACCTGGATCTTTTTTTATACGCTGGTCGCAATCTTTACCGGGCTGACTCGGTATCTGCAAGGTCTTTTGTAGATAAATTAATGCCTGAAGTAAAGGCTGATCTAAAAGAGTGGCAGCAATTTAACGAGCGGCATAAGAACCCGGCAGAACCGGTAGTGCGCTGGGTTTATGGTAAGTTTTTGGAAAGTAATGAACAGCCTTCGGGTGTATTAAGCTATGATGAAGTGACGGGTTTCCTGATTGCGTATTATAAAAAATATGGGAAGCTGTAAAGAACGAGTGGTCAATGGTGAAAGGTAAATGGTGAAAGGTCAATCGTCAATGGTCAATCGTCAATGGTCAATCGTCGATGGTCAATTCTTCACCATACACTCTCTTAAAATTTATTCTTCCACATCATGCTTTCAACTGGTCTGTCTGGCTGACCACTGTATTTAGCACTTTTCTTTTCATTGTATTTTACTTCGATCTTGCCATCCACCGGGAAATAGATCAGTTGGCCGATGGGCATGCCAGCATACACCCTCACAGGCTGTTTTACCGATATTTCCAATGTCCAGTTTCCGCAAAAACCTACGTCTCCTTTTCCCGCGGTAGCATGTATGTCAATACCCAGGCGGCCCGTACTTGATTTCCCTTCGAGGAACGGCACATGCGCATGTGTTTCAGTATATTCTTCTGTCACGCCCAGGTAGAGTTCATTCGGTTGCAGAACGATACCTTCTTCGGGAATTTGAAAATGTTCAATGGTATTATGTTTTTTTGCGTCGAGTTCTCTATCGGTGTAGGTTGCAAGGTGTTTACCAAGGTGCACATCATAACTGTTACTTCCAAGACATTCCCTTGTGTAAGGAGTTATTTTTATAGTGCCTTTTTCGATTTCTTCTAAAATACGGCTGTCGCTCAGGATCATAGTTTATTCTTTAATCGGTTTACTGCTGATCTTTTATCTTGTAAACTTGTTACTATTTTTACTGCTGCAAATATTCATTCAAAATTTCTACAATCAAAAATTCGGGATCGCTCTATGCCATTGGTTTATCAACAAAATATCAACCCTACCACAAAATTGGGCGTGTGGCATATCGCTGAACCGGAGGCATTCTTCCTTCGGCAGGTGAATTTACAAAGGGAGATCACTCATTCGCACAAACGTTTACAACACCTTGCAGGCAGGTACCTGTTAAAAGAATTGTATCCGGATTTTCCTTTTGAGCTGATCCGTATTGCTGACACCAGGAAACCTTTTTTGGAAAATGAAGCTTATCATTTCTCAATTTCTCATTGCGGCCCGTATGCGGCTGTAATCCTCAGCAGTAATTACCGGGTGGGTGTGGATGTAGAATTAACCACAGACAAGGTCGATAAAGTAAAACATAAATTTTTATCTGCCAATGAACAAGATATAATTGAAGAAGCGGTGCAACTTACAGGAGTGCTTCGGTATTCTCACCTGTTGACTGCTGCATGGAGTATCAAAGAATCGCTTTATAAATGGTACGGAAACGGGGAAGTAAATTTTAAAGAACATCTCCATATCGAAAAATTAGTTACAGATGCCAATGAAGGCATCGCCTATTGCAGATTTCTGAAAGATGCCAACATACCATTACAAGTACACTTTTTATTTTTTAATGAAAACTGTCTCAGTTGGGTATTAAATAATGTTTCCTAACCAGGCAGTAGACGGATCCTGGTTTAGCAGGCCGCTCATTGCAGCATATAGCTCGGGGTAAACCGTTTTCATTTGAACGGGCCGTTCAAAGAATATTTCCACACTCTCCGCCCAAAATTCCTGGAAATCCCGGATGGCATATTCTGAATAAAGACCAGGGCCTGGCAGTTTTTCTAAATCATACACCTTGTTGCCGTAGTTATTAAAGTCCACGAATGAATCCCTGAATTCCCTGTCGACATTTTTTTCCACTACAAATGTTTGATAATATAGAGCATGGGCAAGTTCATGAATGCCTACATTTTGCCCATCTTCACCGTACTGAAATCCATCTAAGAAATGCTTCCATGAAAGATTAATGGTATTCCCGGTAACATTCCCGATCAGCACCCGGAGAGACGGATGGGTGCTTATAAATTCCTGTGGGTAAATGTTGAAAGTATCAAAGTTTGGTAAGAGGTATTTATCAAGTCCAAAACAAATTTGTACAGCAGTGGCGCAAACTAACAACGGCATTTCTTTAAACCCTCCTGTATCATGAATGACAAATGTCTTCAACGCCATGAATTTTTTTAATCGCCGGATGAATTTCAGTTTGTCTTCTTCATTCAACTGCTTGTAAAACCGAAACCGCCTGGTTAATACTTCGGTTATCAGCTCGTCGCTAAAATCTAAGTTATTGCCCGAATAAACCAATGCAGTAGTTTGTTGAATGGGGGCAGGCATGGCATCGTCAGCATTGGAAAGAGGATTTGCTTTGGCTAATCGCTTTGTTTTTTTATTACTGTAAATAGCAGCAGCGCTAAACAAAACAATAAAAACTAGGAGGAACATATAAGTACCGGAAGGGTCGCTATAGCTCACTTCCTCTTTTAACCGGTGAATGGCTTCGAGCACCTCCTGCCTTTGTTGCAGGGGCAAAGTGTCTATCACTACAGGTATTTGCCCGTGCCCGTCCCAATATATAGTAGTATCCTGTGGCATATCCTGTTTACAGATCCCCGCTTTCTATTATCCTGTCAACCATATTGGACGATCCTTCAAGTTTACTTAATATCCGTTCGGCTTTAGAACCGGGCGTTACTCTTAATGATAAGAATATTATAATTCCTGCAATTAAAAATACAATGATCATTGGCAATAGGATAACCTCAAAGCCGGCTTCTTCGGATTCCACTTTTCGTGGCACCACCACTACATGCACGGTTTTATAACCAGTAGCCTGGCTGTCTTTTTTAACTGGGATTGTAAATGAAACGGTAGGGGACGGATCGTTTTGAGGCATAAAAATATTCGTTAGACTTCCAATAAATTGTCATCAGTACCATCCAACAGCGGAATATCACCAACCGAAGCGCCGGCAATTCCCTTTACTGATCCATACATGCCACTGGTGCTCAGGAGAACTTTTTCTAATTGCTTTTCTCTTTCCTTCCATATCTTCTCCATTTGCACTCGTTCCCTGGTGATTCCCATTTTCAGCGCCATAAAGCCTTCTGCAATGGCTTCCACCTGGCCCCTGAATTCGTTGCCGGTAAGATAGTTGTATAGCAATTGCATTTTATCTCCTTTATTCTCTTCGCTTTTCTGTATCTCATGTATTTTGATGATACCATTCCTTATAAGGTGAGCAACGCTATTTAGCTCCGTAAAATTGCATAGCCATATACCTTCTCTTTCCCCAAAGCGCTCCATATCTTTTGGGAAAACCTGCGTCACTAATATTGCCACATCGGCGCCCCGGTTGCGTTTATCGGTTTTTAATTTTTCGAGCCAGTTGTTATTCCATGTTTTGGTGCGCTTGCTTTCATAAATAATTCTGCCACATTCTATACCCAGGTTATTTCTTACCACCTGTATGCAGTCTGCCCCTTCCACGCCTTTGCCCACTTCCTCTATCAGATCGAAAGGAAAAATCTCTTTTAGTATTTCTTCCAGCAATAATTCCTGTACTTCACCCTGCCGTTGCATAGAGCCTTGTTCCGCACGGCGTTTCATTTCATCTGCGAGTTTCTTTTGTTCATCCAGTTGAAGTTGTAATTCCCTTAGCCTTAATTGAAAAGCATTTTCCTTCATAGCATTTTTTTCTACTTCCTGGCTGCGGATCTGTTCTGCTATGGTATTTCTTTCGGACACCAACTTTTTCTGCAAAGTGAGCTCCAGTTCAGCCTCCTTGTTTTGGAGCTGCTGTTCCTTTTGTAAAAATTCCAGTTCCTTTTTGCGGGATTCCCTTAGTTTTTCCTCGTTGTCTTTATTACATTCTTCCAGCAGCTTCAACTTGTTCTCGTAATCGGAGGCAATACTTTTTCTCAGTTGCGCTTGCACGTCTGCCTCTATTTTTAATCTTTCCTGTTGCAGTTTTTGAGCAAATATTTCATTTTCCTTTTTCTTCTTTTCTTCAAATTGCTGTTGGTCTTCCTCCAATTTCTTTTTGTCCTGGTCAATCTTTCCCAGGGATTGCTTTAATCTTTCCTGGTATTGCTGCTGATATTTTAGTTCTATATCGGCGGCCAATACATTTTCTACATCAAATACATGTCCGCAATTCGGGCACTTAATATCATTCGGCATCGGTACTTTTTTTAATCGTTAATAATTCCATCGCCTCGTTTCGGGCGGCACTCAAAGTGCAATAATATTCATTTAAACTAATTAAAAAGAAAAGTTAAATCCACATTCCAGGTGTTTTCGTATCTGAAGATGCCTGCGAACGATGATGCATCACCAAATGCTTTATCAGCACCTAATAAAAAGACTGCCAGGTTGTTTTTGCTTCCCTGAAATAATAAGAATTATGGCGGAATTTATTCTCGCAAAAGATGCTTACCCAATGAAGTCACAGAAAAATTTATCCAGGCTTATGAGGCCATCTTAGTCACATTTCAAAAATTATTCATCAAAAAAATTCATTTATGAAAAGAAAAATTTATGCGGCATTTATGCTGGCAGTAATGTCTTTGCAAATTACGGCCCCGGTATTTGCATCTTCACACAGGGAAGCGCCATTGATTGCAGATGATCCGCTGGCGGATAATACGGATGTGTACGCTTTCCGCAGCCCGGACAATCCGAATAAAATTACCATCATTGCCAATTATATTCCAGGGCAATTACCAGAAGGCGGGCCAAATTATTATCATTTTGGCGACAAAATGCGCTATGAAATTCATATCGACAATGACGTTACTACCAAGGGTGATGATATTATTTACCGTTTTTCTTTTAGAAGAACCAATGAAGATCCAACCACTTTCTTCAACATCCGTCTTGGCAAAGAAAACATTAAGAACACATACATGCTGGACAGAAGCATGGATGGTGGTAAAACTTTCCAGAGAGTTGTTACCAATGGCAAAGTGCCCCCAACCAATATCGGCCCACGTTCCATCAGCTCGCCGGTTGGGTTAAATACGCCCGACTACAATACGTTGATGAAAAATGCCATCACAACCTCTACAACCGGGGAAAAGGTTTTTTGTGGACCGGTAGATGATCCATTCTTTGTTGATCTCGGCGGTATTTTTGACCTGGGCGATGCTCCACGTGCTTCCGGCAAATATGTTGATGCGTTAAAATGCAAAAACGTATCTGCAATTGCTTTGCAGATAGATATTTCCACCCTGCAAAAAAATCACAAACCTGTGAGTGCGGCAGCCAACATTCTTGATGGTGATTATGTGATAGGTGTATGGGCCAGCGCCAGCAGACCCCAGATTAAGATATTGAATGAAATCACTCCTGCTGATGTAAATGCCAATTTGAATGGACTATATGAGTTCAGCAAAAACCAGGGAAAATTTATCCAGGTATCAAGGCTGGGGATGCCCTTAACAAATGAGGCCGTTATTCCGGTTGGTTATAAAGATTTGTGGAATGCGCTTACTCCTTATGATGACTTACCTACCATCAAACAATTTGGCAATTATTTTTACAATCCTGAATTAGCACTCTATATGGATGATGCAAAGTTTGGCGGAGCAGTTCCTGCTTTTAAACCATTGCGGATTCAAAAAAATTCACTGGGTGCTTTCGGTTTTGGTAATGGGCAAGATGGTTTATATTCATTAAAGGGTACATCAGCACTTACTGGTACAGCTTTGGATGATGCGATCTTTGGCACGTTATTACTGCCGGCAAAAGGTTCACCGAGGTCAGTGGATATATGGCCCATCTTTCATACCGGTGTTCCAAACTTAGCGCCATACCAGTTAGCTACAGGAAAACCCGCAGGTAATCCGCTTGCAAAAGGAAAGCCTTTCATCAACAATTTCCTTCCTAATGGTGGTGATATGCTAAGGCTGAATATGGCCGTTCCTCCAACTCCAAGGAACAGTCCTGAGTTTAGCTCACTTGGTTTGGTACAGGCTGCTGTTACCGGTTTGCTTGATCCAAAGTATGCAAATACAAACATTGAGAACATCCCTAACATGGATGGATTTCCTAACGGTAGAAGGTTGGAAGATGATGTAACAAGAATTGAGTTGCAGGCTGTAGGTGGAATTGTGCTGGCAGCTATCGGCGTGTGGTATGATGATTATACAGTAGGTGGCAGCCCGGTAACTCCGCAGTTGCTGAACGTATTGAATTATACAACAGGTGTAGAGAAAAATGATACAACATTCAAAACATCTTTCCCTTATGTGCAGACTCCGTGGGCAGGTACACATATATGTGATTGTGCTGATGGAATGACCAGTTCCAAATCTGCAACTGCAAATGTCAATTCATTGGGCAGAGTGTATGAAGGTAGCCTGGGAATTGCCGCTCCCGAGATTGTAGCAACTACTTCACCCAATCCTTTTGTAGATAACAGCACCGTTAGTTATCGCCTGGATGAAGCTGCGCAAATCACCATTTCTGTGTACGATGTAAAAGGTAACATCGTAAAAACACTGGTGAATAAAAATTTAAAACCCGGCACTTATACTGAAAAGTGGAATGGCGGAGGATTAATAAAAGGAATCTACTTTGTAAAGGTTTCAAAGAATGGAGTTGTTAAACAAAGCCTGCGTGTAGTAAAGGGCTAATTAATAAAGATCAAAATCTAAAAAAATAAGTCCGCATTAAAACCGCGGGCTTATTTTCCTTAACCACTTATAGTAAACAAGGGATAAAATAATGAACAATTTTTTTGAGCCCAGCAGTCCCGCTATAGCGGGATCAATTGAACTTCATTGGCAGCCAGTCCCGATCTTTTATCGGGATCGCACTCTTGTACATTTTATCAATGAGGAGCAAAACACCAGGTCACTAATTTATCCTTGTGAAGTATAAATAATTCGACATCAAATTTCCTTTATCTGCAAGTGCTCATCGCACTCGCTCTACAAGATTAAAACTACTAACATGAAAAGGAATACATTATACATTGCATTGATCATTCTTTTTATTGGCGCCGCTGGTTTTGTGGTAATAAAATTTCGTGCGGACAAGCAGAAAGAATCCGCTGTTGAATACAAATTATTACCACGAAAGGGATCACTCGCTCAAGCAGCGGAATGGGAACGTATCGAAAAGTCAGCGAGGAAGTTAGAAGCTGTTTTGCAAGCAAATCCTGCGGATGCTAAATCTTTAATTTCGCTGGCAAATATATTTATACTCGAAGCAAGGGCAACCAGCAATTACCAATATTATGATAAGGCTGCAATGAAGTGTGTAAATGATGTGCTTGCAATTGAGCCGGGAAACTTTGAAGCGCTTACCTTGAAATCACTGCTATACCTTTCGCAGCATCATTTTGCTGATGGCTTGGCAATGGCGGAGCAGGCAGAAAAGATCAACCCCTATTATGCATTTTTATATGGCATATTGGTAGATGGCCATGTGGAAATGGGCCACTATGATTCCGCTGTTGCGAGCGCTGAAAAAATGATGTCAATTAAGCCTGATCTTCGGTCTTATGCAAGGGCATCGTACCTAAGAGAAATACATGGCGATTATCCCGGCGCTATCGAGGCGATGCTGATGGCTGTAGAAGCCGGTGCGCCTGGTGATGAATCGACTGAATGGTCAAGGGTTCAACTAGGTCGTTTGTACGAAAATGTGGGTGATATGCTAAATGCTAAAATGCATTACACAATTGCTTTAAATGAAAGACCGGCGTATACGCACGCCCTGGCCGGTATGGCCCGTATTGCATTGGCAACAAAGGATTATAACACAGCAATCAATTATTACCGCCAAGCCGATTCGCTCGTAAATGATTTCACGTTTAAAGAAGAATTGGTGGATGTGTACCAGTTAGCTGGTCAAAAAGAAAAGTCATTGGAACTGTCCAAAATGGTGATTGATGAAATGAATAATAATGCAAACAGTGCTGCTACAGATGAAAGCATTGGCCACTATGCAGACAGGGAATTGGCGTACGCATATTTAAAGATCGGGGAGAATGATAAAGCACTGGAACATGCTTTGGCAGAATATAACAGGCGGCCCAAAAACATAGATGTGAATGAAACCCTTGCCTGGGTGTACCACCAAAAAGGAGACGATGCAAAGGCATTGCCTTATATAAATGAAGCCCTGAAAACAAACAGCAAAAACCCCGTATTACTTTGCCGTGCAGGATTGATCTATCAAACAGCGGGCAACAAAGTAAAGGCTAAAGAATATTTACAGGAAGGATTAAAAAATAATCCCAATATACCTGAAGCTTTAAAAAAGAAAAGCATGGATGTGTTGAAGGAAATATGATCAATACCCTGGTTTAAAAGCTTATAGAAGTGAACAATAACTTTACAAAGAAGATTTTACTGGCTATCTCGTTACTGTTTTTATCGCAGTTGACCTTTGCGCACAGCATTAATTACGCGTTGGAAAATGCACCCACAAAAGATGTGGTTTGGTTTTACGGCAAACTGGGTTTTGCGCATATTATCCCTTATGGGACTGATCACATTTTATTTGTAATTAGTTTATGTTTATTGAGCACAAATATTAAAACAATCCTTTGGCAGGCTACTGCTTTTACTGTCGCTCATTCTATTACACTGGCCCTTAGCATGAAGAATATTATAGTTGCACCAGGTGCAATTGTGGAACCGATCATTGCTTTATCTATAGTATTTGTTGCCATTGAAAACATGCTGCTAAGCGAGCTTAAGGCCTGGCGCATACTGGTTGTATTTCTTTTTGGATTGATACATGGTATGGGATTCGCAAGTGCGCTGAATGAGATTGGATTGCCAGCGGGAAAATTCTATACGTCAGTGATTGCATTCAATCTTGGTGTAGAACTGGGGCAAATAGCAGTGATCAGCGCTTTGTTTGCTTTTGTAATTATTCCGTTGCGTAATAGGTCATGGTATAGGAAAGGAATTGTGTACCCTATATCTGGGGTTATTGCTTTGGTTGCCTTTTACTGGACGATTCAGCGGGTGTTTTTTGCATGAGGATCGTTGCTTTCTATTTTTCTGAACTATGATGCTTTTGATTAAAAGGATTGTATTAATAGAATGTTTTAATAGTTCAATCCCCTAATCCTACAATCCTGTAAATCCTAATTCAGACAATAGAAGTGTAGACATTAACATTCATAAAAAAAAACCTCTCTAAAAAGAGAGGTTCTTCGTGCGGCAAAGGAGATTCGAACTCCCACACCCTTTCGGGCGCTACCACCTCAAAGTAGTGCGTCTACCAATTTCGCCATCGCCGCATTTGAAAACAATTCCAACATAAGATCCGCAATTGAGGAGTGCAAATGTAAAAACTTTAATTGTAAAAATTCAACTAAGCTGTACCAAATAAATGAAGGTCGTTTCCTTATTTTTTTAATATGATCCTGAAAGTGGTTCCTTTGCCCGGCTCCGAATTTTTTACGAAGAGTTCGCCTTTGTGATATTGTTCGATGATTCTTTTGGATAAGCTTAATCCCAGGCCCCAACCACGTTTTTTTGTAGTGAAACCGGGTTTAAATACACTCGAAATGTTTTGCTTGCTGATCCCCTTGCCGGTGTCAGTAACATCGATTATGATAGATGCGGCCTCGTTCCTGATCTTTACCTGGATGCTTCCTTTACCCTCCATTGCATCCAAAGCATTTTTTAATAAATTTTCCACCACCCAGTCAAACAAGGGCCCGTTTATCATTGCGGGTATTTCCGGTTGATCATTACTATTTATACTGAAGCTTACATTTTCTGAAGCCCTCCTTTTAATGTAAGCCACCATCATGCTGATCTGCTCTACTATATTAATTTCTTCCAATTGTGGGGTGCTTCCGATTTTTCCGAAGCGGTCACTTACCAGCTTTAGGCGATCCACATCCTTTAGCATTTCAAGGGCGATTTTCTCACTGCCCGGCGTGTCCTTTAAAAGTTCTACCCAACCCTGCAAAGAGGATAGGGGAGTACCTAACTGGTGAGCAGTTTCTTTTGCCATTCCGGCCCATACCTGGTTTTGTGTAGATTTATTCCGGGTGGTAACGGCTATCAAAGTAATGATAATGAACAGGGCTACAATCAGCAATTGTACCAGGGGATAGTACTGCACTTCTTTTAGCAATTTTGAATCGCCAAAATAGTATTTGTTAACAATGAGCGGATCTTTATTTATCTCTACAACGATGGGATCGTTCTGGCTTTTAAATTCTTTTACTTTGCTTCTCAGGTAACCCGTATCTGCTTTTATTTTGAGTGTATCGAGATTAAAACTTTGACCCGATGGATTGTCCTTCTCATCTGTTTCTATGATAGGGATATCTGTATTAGTGGAGGTAATAATATTTGTGAGATCAAGCGCAACCTGTTCAGTTGCTTCGGCCCGGGTTTTTAATGATTGTACCCACACATCTACTTTTTCTCTTTCTGCATGTGCGATCTTTCTTGAAAGATAACCTGAATAAAAGATGGTGCCTGTAACGATCGCAATTGCAATAAGCGCAAGTGCTGTGCGCCAGTTAAATAATTGTGTGATCATTTTTCCAATTGTAAATCAATGTAATTTTTACCCGTTATATTTTTGCTAAATGCCTTGTTGTGTATTAATCACGATTGAATGTAAAGTAAGAAATAAGTAATGAGAAATAAGAATGGATTATGTTTGTGAAATTGTAATTAAAGCTTAATAGTAGCAACAAAGATGAACGGATTGCGACGCAACGATGCTGAGGCGGCTACCAATGCTGGTATAAAAAAGATGCCCCTGGTGTCCATCGTTATTTTAAACTGGAACGGCAAAGATTGGCTGCGTCAATTTCTTCCGTTCGTGTTGGCGTCGTCTTATATTAATAAGCGTGTGATCGTTGCTGATAATAATTCTACCGATGATTCGGTGTTGTTTTTGCAGCAAAATTTTCCGGGTGTTGAGATACTGATCAATGCACAAAATGAAGGCTTTGCTAAGGGTTATAACAGCGCTCTGAAACAGGTGAAAAGTGACTACTTTATTTTGCTGAACAGCGATGTGGAAGTGACGGCAGGCTGGATAGAACCTGTGATCGAATTGATGGAAGGTGACCCCTTGATCGCTGCATGCCAGCCTAAAATATTGAGCTATCATCAACGTACACATTTTGAATATGCAGGGGCTTGCGGAGGCTGGATCGACAACTTCGGCTATCCGTTCTCGAGAGGAAGGGTTTTTGACGATACAGAAAAAGACAATGGGCAGTATGACGATGCTGAAACTTGCTTTTGGGCTACGGGAGCTGCCTTGTTTGTGAAGGCAGATTTGTATCATGCGGCGGGTGGTTTGGATGAATACTTTTTTGCTCACCAGGAGGAGATCGATCTTTGTTGGCGGCTGCAATTGGCGGGCTATAAAATATATGTACAACCTGCATCGGTGGTTTACCATGTTGGTGGGGGCACTTTGGCAAAGGGTAATGACCTTAAGACTTTTCTCAACTTCCGGAATAACCTTATTATGTGTGCAAAGAATTTGCCATTGGCCGAAGCTGTGTGGAAAATACCGGTGCGTTTGATGTTGGATGGCGTTGCAGCATGGAAGGAAATATTTGGAGGTAATGCAGGCTATTTTTTTTCGGTATGCAAATCGCATGTAATGTTTGTAAAATGGCTGGTATTTGATCAGCGCAAATCTGTTTTTCCTGCTTCAAAAAAAGGTAAGTTAAATGGCTTGTATAAATCTTCCATCGTTTGGCAATATTTCATAAAAAAGAAAAAAGCCTTTTCGGAAATTGTTAAGGACAAATAATTTTTTTTGATTCACATTACCTACTTTTGCCACGCAAACAGCATCATTATGGAGCATGAAATAATAGAGACCAAACACAAGGATTTTGCGCACAATTGGGTATCCTCTTCACGTTTTCTCTGGTTTTGCCAGGTTTTTTTAGTGGTAGCATTTATTTTGGGTGGGTGCATGAGCATGTATTCGCACCGGTACAAGGGGCACCCGGAAGTAACTATCCCGGAAAACACCCTGTATAACCCGCAATACAAATAAAATTTTGTAGGAATAATACAAACCTTATTTTTGCAATCCGAAAAATAAGTCAGTTCTTTTTATAACGCGGAAGTAGCTCATTTGGTAGAGCACGACCTTGCCAAGGTCGGGGTGGCCGGTTCGAGCCCGGTCTTCCGCTCATAGAAATACAGCAGATAGCCTTGTTATCTGCTTTTTTTTTCTGCCATATTCAACCAACAGTTGGATAATAATACCAGAAACTCGGGTGGTGGAACTGGTAGACACGCAGGACTTAAAATCCTGTTCGCCGTAAGGCGAGTGTGGGTTCAACTCCCATCCCGAGTACTTTTAAAAAGTCTGAAACACAATACTGCTTTATGTTTCAGACTTTTTTATTTTTACTAAGTTCCGCTACTGGTTCCGCTATGTATTAGAACTTTAGTAACCTCGCCCGCTCGTTTGACCTCACAAGAAATGCTCTGTATTTAACTCTTCGGTCAAGTAATTATTTAAGGTTTAATCAGTGTTGAAAAATAATTAGACCTGACATCTGACTACGGATGAGAAGGTTTTAGGTTTGAATCTAATGCGGTCAGTTTATAATCTACCACTTATAGCGTGACTGGTTAAGTGGTTTTTTATTTACAAGCAATTTGCAAACATTTCCCATCATTAAAAAAGAACCTGGCTTATTTAATAGCTTGACAAAATGCATATGAAAATGATGGAAAAGGTGGAGGAACACCCTTTTACATTATTCAACTTAGCAAAAAAAAGGAACTTGAAAAGATGATGGCTGAATTACGAAAAAATCAAGTAAGGTAGGGACAAAAGGTTTGTTTTAATGTATAATTAAATTATTCCAATTCTGATAAAAAGATGCACCGCAACGAAATATCTCAATCCGTTTGTAGTTAGTCTTAATAAATAAATGAAGAGACGTGACCAGCAAAAGAATGAGTCCTTTGTATGCACTTTTTTTGCTTCTGTTGATTTCATCCTGCAATTTTAAAAAACAAAATCGTCTTTCCAAAGCCTCCAGTCCCTACCTGCAGCAACACGCCGATAACCCCGTTGATTGGTATGAGTGGGGAGATGAAGCATTAGCAATTGCAAAAAAAGAAAACAAGCCATTACTCATCAGCATTGGTTACGCTTCCTGCCATTGGTGTC
>JBDSAP010000279.1:0-6202 GCA_039922055.1 Ferruginibacter sp. | reverse complement strand
GGACCACCCGGGTCTTCTACCTGTATCCGGTAGATCGGGTTAGATACATTCAGCCCTAACAATCTTCTTGGGCCGGTTAGGCGCATTGCCTCAATATTATTCGTTTTAAAAATGAAGTCAACATTGTCAAGGGTTCCCAAAAAATTGGTGGCGGGTGTTGTTCCGGTGTTTCCTATAAGGTTCCATTGTGCATTTGCAACAGGCCCAAGATCTAATGCCGGGGAAGCCACACCATTTACGGTTGATACAAGATTTTTACCGGTAAGTGTGAGCGTATTGCTGTTGATCATTGGTACACCAGTTGCAGCGATGCCGTTTACGTTAGTAGTTAATGTATTCGTTGCGCTTGTATTGCTGATTGAGTTGATGATAGGCGCAGTAGCGAGCACACCATTTATAGTACTGCTCATGGTATTTACCCCGGTTACGTTGCTGCTTAAAGTATTGGTGGTAGATCCGCTGCCAAAGCCGAGTGTTGTCCAGTTAGGCGCTGCGGGTGTTCCTCTATTTACCTTAAAAGTATTTTCGGTGGTGTTATAGATCAGCAATCCGTTTGCGGGCAACGGAATAGAGTTTTGCTGTGTTGTTGTTAAACGTGGAGTCAAGAGCCCTTTCGTAGCGCTGCTTACATCAAGCATGGCACTCGTATCAGGTAAATTCCCAAGCTCGTTAATGGCTATATTTTGTGCGTAAAATTTGGGAATAAAAACAAGCTGGCTTATAATAAGCAGCATAATGGGAAGCTGTTTCATATATCGGGTGTTAGATTTTTATTGGTTTTTATAAGTTTGGATTGATCCTATTTGGTGACCATTTTCATTCACCTATCACTGCCTGTTCTGTGATTATATTCCCCGGTTCTTTTGATTCGTATTCGATTTGGCTGTGTCCGCTACAGGTTTTGATCCCTGTAAAAAATACATCCCCTGAATCGCAATAACGTTGAATTAACTATAAGTATTGTATCTTATATAAGCTCCGGGATCTTTGGTGGTGGTTAGCTTTGTAAATATTTGTAAATACATTACTACTCACCATTTTCTCAGATATTATCGGGCGACCTGGTTCTGTTTTTTTTAAAATATCCTTGTTTCATTTTACTAAGATGTTTGTTTTGATAAGAGTGGGTTTGATAATTTTATTCAACAATCACCTTTTGTGTGTTGTGATTATTGTCCTGGCCGATGATCTCTAATTGATAAGCGCCGGCTGGTAATTTAGAACCTGTATTCAGAGCGTGTGTGCTGCTGCCGCTGTTGTTCCTGATGCTGTTGGTGTAAAGCGTCTGACCAATGCTGTTTGTTAACCTCAACTGGTAAACACCAACTGGTTCATTATTTATTTGCAAGTTGATAATGCTTCCTTTAACCGGATTAGGGTAGATGCTAAAGCCTCCGTCAGTTTTGCTGATTGTAACTTTCACAATTGCAGTGTAATTAACCTGGCCGTTGTTATCATAAGTTTTGATCCTGTAGAAATTAGTGCCATTTACCGCATTCACATCCAACCAGCTATAGCTATTGTAAGTATTGTTTGTACCCGATACATTTACTGTACCCAACTTTACAAATGAACTTCCGTCTGTTGATTTTTCAACATCATACTTTACCATGTTAATCTCGTTCTCTACTTTCCAATCAACCGCTATATCGCTGTTCTTCTGGTATGCTGTTACACTGCTGATTGTTACAGGTAAAGGAGCTACATTCATAAATACTATTCTAAACCTGTTTGCTACCGCGGAAGCTGCAACGCCCGTTATTGAAAAATTTACTTTGGTTTTGCCGTTAAGATCGATAATGGTCCTTGTCTGCAAATAACTATCTTCTAAAAATCCAACGAGGTTTGGCTGTTGTAAACCCTCTGTCACAAATTCCAACTGGTAGCTTCTTTGTACCATTTTTGATAACTTGAAGAACACGGTGTCTTTAGCTGTAAGGGCCGGTCTTCTTTCAGCAGTTAGTGTTGAATTGTAGCGCTGAATACCGATATTCTCATTGATGTTTCCAAGTTTAATAGCGTCATCGCTATCTACGAGTATACTATAGATGTCATTAAACTCAACTAATGCGCCATCAGCAAGTATAGTTGAGTTATCGGCTTCCAATAAATTCAGGTTGGTACGTATTGAGCCAACACCAGCGCCTGCAGGTGTGTTAGGAGTAAGCGGCCTGAACACCATATTGTTATTGTTGCCTGTTTTACTATTTTCCTGGAAAGTGATGTTGGCTTCACCGCTCGCTATTGTTTCTACAAAAAAGGCCTGGCTCGACTGAATATCCTTTGTTTGTTGTGAACCATCCACGGATTTAATATACGTACCGTTGTTATCCAGGTCATCCAGCATTACATAAGCGCCTAATACATTGATCGTCGGATCCCATACATAAAATCTTTTAACCAGGTTCTTTCTTGCAACTTTATTAAAATCGATTGGTGAAGCGTAAGGATTGCCGATCAGCGTGTATCCCCTGACAGAAGAAGAAGCAGCAAAAGTTTGTTCGGCCGTTTGCAAACTCCCGATACTTGTTAAGGTGGTGATATTAGTATTAGGAACAAAAGTGTTGTTAGGGTCGCGGTCACCTCTAACGAAAATAAAATAACCGGTGTTGTCAGCAGTTCCTGTGTTACGCTGCGAAAGAGCAACTTTGGTATTTTTTACGTCTCCAAACGCCTGTGTGGCAGCATTCCAGGTTTTAACCGAAATATTATTCTGGTAACTTGGATCAAGACCGTTGCCGTTAACACCAGTTGGATTTGGGCCTGTTACCAGGGTACCAATTCCTGGTGTATAAACTCCCTTGTTCTGCCATGTGTTGTAAATAGTATTTGAATTCGTAACTGGTCCGGTCATCATGCGCCATGCTCTTCTTGCAGGTACATATCTTTCTACATGAGCCTTTCCAATGATTAAGCTTGTAGCTGGCACTACATCTACTCTTGCAGTAAGCGCAGCATCAGATAATAGAGTAAGATTGCTATCGGTATATAAATTACCACCGGTAACTGCAAGTACATTTCTAACCCCAACGGAAGATTTCAAAGCAACACCGTAAGCAGCTTTAATAATTGACAAATTATGGAAAGTTGTTTTCTGCACTCCGGAAACATAAGAGTTTACTGTATCGCTATTACCACTGAATTTTACCGTACTTGTAGATGCGGTGAAAGTGCCGTTGTTTTTTAAAGCGGCGTTATTGATAACGAGTGTTATGTTGCCGTTTAAAACCAGGCTGCTCCGTGGATTGATAGTAAGGCTCTGTGCGTGAGCTGACAAACCAGCCACAACGCAAAACATACCGCAAAGCAGGTATAGTAAAAATTTCTTAGTCTGTAAAGCGGGGGCAGTAGAGTAAAAATTTGTCATAAAAAGTGATTTCAGTTGGAGGTGCAGTAGTTTTCTTGTGTTCACCGTAAAACTACTACTATGCCAAAGCCATTTTCGATTGACTATCAATGCTTTAATGAACGGATACAATTAGCCATTTTCCACTATAAAGATGTGTTTTCCAGAATGTGGAATATATTTTAGTAGTTGGCACACCAAATCGATTGTAGATAGATGTCGATATAGATCGTCATTACTACCCGCAAAAGTTTACACCTTTTTAAAAGGCGTAAACTTTGGGCTCATCACCGGCACTTGATTAATGCATTAAATTGCATTCAATTATTTACGAATGAAGTATTATATCATAGCTGGTGAAGCAAGCGGAGATTTGCACGGAAGCAACCTTATAAAAGAATTAAAACTATTGGATGCAAATGCAGCCCTCCGGGCATGGGGCGGTGATAAAATGGAAGCTGCAGGTGCAACGCTTGTAAAACATTATCGGGAGCTTGCGTTTATGGGGTTTATTGAAGTGATAAAAAATCTTGCTACCATATTTCGCAATCTCGCTTTTTGCAAGGAGGATATTAACCATTTCCGGCCCGATCTACTGATTCTGATCGATTATCCCGGCTTTAATTTACGGATATCGGAATGGGCACACACGCAAGGTTATAAAGTGATCTATTATATTTCGCCGCAGGTGTGGGCATGGAAAGAAAACCGTGTTAAAGCAATAAAAAGGAATGTAGATAAAATGCTCGTCATCTTACCATTTGAAAAAGAATTCTATAAGAAATGGAATTTTGAAGTGGAATATGTGGGTCACCCTTTAGCGCAGGTAATAGAAGAATTTAAGGTGCGCAGGTTAAAGGAAGGCATTGAATTAAAATTGTATAAGCCTCATCCCTCTGGTGAAAATTTTACACTTCATACTCCAGTTTCTCCACTCATTGCAATATTGCCAGGCAGCAGAAAACAAGAAATTTTAAAAAAGCTGCCAACGATGCTGGAGGTTTCAAAATTATTTCCGGAATATCATTTTGTGGTAGCAAAAGCCCCCGGGATAGAAGATAGTTTTTATGCCGGATTGCTGACGCCTTATCACAATGTATCATCAGTAGTTAACCAAACTTATGAATTGCTGAGCCAGGCAAAAGCTGCGCTGGTTACCAGTGGTACGGCTACGCTGGAAACGGCGCTGTTTGGAGTGGGAGAAGTGGTTTGTTATAAAGGAAGTCCTGTTTCATACCAGATAGCCAAAAGGTTGATCAGGATAAAGTACATCTGTCTCGTCAATCTTATTATGGATAGAGAAGTGGTAAAAGAGCTGATACAGAAAGAGCTTACGGTGTTTAACGTGGCCAGGGAATTGGAATTGATATTGACAAACCCAATAAAGCAGGCTCAGTTAAATACGGACTATACAGTATTAAAAGATCTCCTGAGCCAGGGAGGAAATGCATCAGCTAATGCAGCGAGGATTGTTTATGAAACGGTGAATGGTCAATTGTGAATCAATGTCGTTGACATAAGCCCTTGGCACATTTTCACGCAAAGCCGCAAAGTAATACAAGGTAAGGACGCAAAGAAGATGAAAATAGGACTTTGCGGCTTTGTTTCTTTTCATTCTTTGCGTGAAATTTCTAAAGTAAACGTCAACGATCCTTCACCATTCACAATTGCCCATTCACAACCAGCCTTACCTCCTGATCAATTTTATGGCAAGAATAATAAGCCCGATCAAAAAAAGAAATATAGAGATACGGTTTATTCCATGCATATATTTTACAAACTTCGTGTTAGGCGTGTTAGGATCTTTTTTCTTCAAATACAGGTATTGGGCAACCTGGTTCCATACTCCCATGATGATAAAATTTATTACACAAAATTACAATTAGCAGCGGGTTTTGTTTGAAAATGTTAAATAAATTGCCAGCTAAATCTTCGTTGTTTTGCTTTTCGTAACTTTTATCAAATTTTTCTAAATCCCAACATTTCAATATGAACAAGACAATAATAATTTTTGTAGCATTCTTGCTTACTTCGGTTGCATCTTTTTCACAAAGTCATAAGTTTGAGGTCTCCAAAACAGATGAAGAATGGAAAAAACAATTGTCCGCTGAGGCTTACCAGGTTACAAGGAAAGAAGGCACAGAGCGTGCGTACACGGGTAAATATTGGGACAATCATGAGAATGGAATCTACAAATGTGTGTGTTGCAGCCAGGAGCTTTTTAGTTCGGCAACAAAATTTGATAGCGGTACCGGCTGGCCCAGTTTTTACAAGCCGGTTTCAAAAGCGAATGTATTAGACGAACAAGATAATACCGGTAATATGGAGCGAACAAAGGTAACCTGCAGCCGGTGCGGCGCACACCTGGGTCATGTGTTTGAGGATGGGCCAAAGCCAACGGGCTTGCGGTATTGTATCAATTCGGTATCATTGGTATTTACAAAAAAGTAACGGACGCATTATAAAATTTACAGGCCCTCCCAGGAGGGCTTTTTTAATGCAATGAATCAGCGAAGTAACAAGAATGGTTCGCAAATCTCCCTGCAAAAACATCGGCGTTGCAAAGCCAAAAAGTAAATGGAACTATATTTGTAAATATATAGAACATTAAAATTTTTCTTTTATGACAGTTACTATTCCACATACATTACCGAAGGAGGAAGCAGAACGCCGGGTACATCAATTATTGGGAAACGTGAAATCACAATTTGGCAGTATGGTCACTAACCTGGAGGAGGATTGGAAAGGAAATGTTGGAACTTTTAAATTTTCAATGAGTGGTCACCCGGTTTCCGGCACCATCCAGTTGTTCGATAAATCGGTGCAGGTTGATCTTGTATTGCCATTTATAGCCAA
>JBDSAP010000278.1:0-5213 GCA_039922055.1 Ferruginibacter sp. | reverse complement strand
AAGGAAGAAGAAATTATATTGATCATAAGAGGCAATACCGAAATGCATATAGGAGATAATTTTTATAAAGCCTCCCCAGGCGATATTGTATTTCTTTCATCTGGCGTATCGCATGCACTTAAGAATATAGGCAATGGTCCATGTGAATACTTTGCTTTTCAATGGAAGCAATAGTGAATAATTTTTGCCGATGATATTTAAATGAAATCTTACTGCGTATACTTCGTAACCGCTATGATTATACCTGTGGCCCACACCTGTTTTGTAAGTATTAAATCGGCTCGATTTTCCAGCACCTTCACCAAGTCAATCGCTTTCTCCTGATGTCCATCCGGCCAGTTTGGTTGCGGCAGCATATCATCAATGATATAGAGCCCGCCTTTATTTAGCATGGACAAGGCTTCATCCAACAGCAGGTACTTACCATGCCAAGTATCAGCGAAAATATAATCGAATTTGAGATCCTTGTTGTTGTCGATCCATTCTCCGCCATCCGATGCAATTAAGTTTAAACGTTTATCATCTCCGAGAAATCGTTTTGCAATATCTAAAAAAGCAGGATCATTGTCAATTGATAATAACGAAGAATCATTATCCATTCCGTCCAGTATCCACGCTGTCGAAAGACCTGTTCCTGTTCCAAGCTCAAGAAACTTACCTCCTGGTTTGGATGCCGCCAATGTGCGGAGTAAGGAGCAGGTTAACACATCTGAAGCCATTGTAAAACCGGATTGTATAGTAGCTTCATTAATCTCAAGATATGCCTTTGGCATTTGTTGATTTATTTCTTCTGTCATGTATGGGGTTGGTTTATTGAAGGCCGTATAGCCTAAGTTGAAAAGATAAAAAAGTTAATTGGTTCTTATTACGAGGTCGCAGTTGATCTCTGTTTCATCAATAACAGCTCCCATTTTTTTATAAAAATCAATAGCCGCTGAATTCCATCCCGATACCTGCCATCGGATCTTTTTACAATGTTCATTTTTTCCAATAGAGATGATACTATCTAAAAGCTTTTTGCCAATCGCTTGTTTTCTGAATGTCTCCTTTACGTATAGATCATCAAGATACAGCGCCTTTCCCGACCAGGAATAATATGCAAAAAAGTAGGTGGCAAAAGCAACTATTTCGCCATCGTTCGTCTCGGCTACAAGGCATTGGGAAATATCTTTTTCAGCCACCATTTGCTCCAATGTGATCGTCACTTTTTCGGGAGTTTTTTGAAAGATCGAAAACTCTTTTATCAAAGTGAGTATCGTGGAAAAATCTTCCGGCCCTGCCTTTCTAATATTAATATTCATTACTAAAGTTGATAATTTGATAATTGATAAAGGATAATTGACAATGGTTAGTTGATGATGGATAATGCTATTTAATTTGTTGGCAATGAAGATAAAAGAAATGAATGGAAAAGCGGGGTTGGGCAGGTTATTCCCTGATCGTCTTGTAGATGCTTTCCTACATTTTCATTGTCAATTAATCTACATTTTAGTGTTGTGTGAATCAATTACTTTGTTGATCTGTTCGGTGTTATCAGGGAATCCATTTATGTTTGAAGGCTGTCTTAGATCAAACCGCAGTATTCAATATTCAAAAGTCAAATCCATATCAAGCCATTCCAGGGAACTGCAATATTCCCATTGCTGTAAGTATATCCCAGGGTTTTTCCCCCAATGCACAAGTTGAGCGTTCTAAAAAAAGCGGGGCAAGGCTGCATAAGGTTTTTTGTTTACTGATATTATTCTTCCTGGTCGCTATCACCCGGCTTTCCGCCCAGGTAAACCAGGACTATGCATTGCATGCCAATATCATTTATCGTTTCACAAAATATATCGACTGGCCCAATTCAAAGAAAACGGGAGATTTTATTATTGGCATTGTAGGCGACAGCCCGCTAACGGATGAATTGAAAAATTTTGTAAACAATAAAACGGTGGGTCGTCAAAAAATAGTCATCAAAAAATATTCGGCGGCTGCGGATGTGTTCAACTGTCACATGTTGTTTATAACGGATGATGAAAGCAATAGTCTTAAAAAGATTGTCGCTAAAACTGCGGGCACTTCGGTATTGCTTATTTCAGAATCGGAAGGTTGCGCAAAAAAGGGATCCTGCATCAACTTTATTATTGCAGACGAACACCTAAAACTTGAAATAAATAAAAATAACATAGAAGCACGTAATATGAATATCGCTACAGAACTGTTACAGCTTGGTACCATTGTAAAATAAATTAAAGATGCTAGTAAGCATCCTAAACATACTTATGAAAAACCATAAATTGATTAACCTTTTTTTTAAATGTGCACTCTGTAGTATTACAGTGCTTGTATGTTTTCAATCAAAAGTTTATTGCCAGGATTCATTGAAAGCCCTTCAATACGAAGACCTGAGTTTAAAGGACCTGTTAAGTGTAAAAATTGTTTCTGCTTCTAAAAAATCAGAACTCTTGTTTGATGCTCCCTTGTCAGCATCGGTAGTAACAAAAGAAGATATACGAAGAACCGGCTGTACCTCTATAATGGAGGCTTTGAGATTGGTTCCTGGTATGATCGTGAGAGAACAGACGAATGGCAACTATGATATATACCTGAGAGGAATGGATAATGTGCCACCAAACGCCCCCTTTGAAGGTAACTCAACTACTACTCTTGTAATGATCGATAACCGGCCTATATACAATTATCTGAAGGGAGGTACATTTTGGGAAACTCTGCCAATTGATCTAAATGATGTGGAAAAAATTGAGGTAGTACGTGGTCCCGCTGCGGCACTATATGGTCCCAATGCGGTGAGTGGCGTAATAAACATTATCACCCGGCAGATTTCTAAAGAAGGATTGTACCTGGTAGCGAATGCACAACAAGGAAGCTACAATACTTTTATCAACAACGTATCGGCTGGATACAAAGCAAAAAAGTGGAGTGCGATTGCCTCCGGTAATTACCAGGGCCGGCAGCGAACCCAGACTTCATACTATGAGATATTTCGTAACAAGTGGCTGGAGCAGCCTGATTACTTTATCACTATTGTAGGCGATACTACCCATAATGTAAATGAACAGCACCCTAAACCTTACCTGGCTATGGAAAAATATGCGGGTAATGTGTTCTTAAATTATGATTTATCCGATAAGGTGAAGTTTGACCTTAGAACAGGTATTCAACATTCCCTGGTGCAGAAGGTTTCTACAGATAACGGCACCACTCCATTGAGCACCGTTGCATCCGATAGCAGGTATGCTGATCTACGTGCCAATGTGAAAGGGCTGTCTGCCCAGTTTTCATATAATGAGGGGACACAAATCACAAATTTTCCGGACAGTAAATATGATTTTAAAACATTTGATGCCAGTGTAGAATATAATTATACCAGGGGAAATCTTACTATCAAGCCTGGTGCAAGTTATCGTGATGCTGTGTATGATGACACAAAATATTCAGACATTATCAACAAGACAGGGATATTTAATGCCAAAGGGCGAATCACTACACAAACTGCTTCGCTTAGGGGCGAATACAAACTGTTTGATAACAAATTGAGACTGGTAGCTGCGTTAGCCGCCAATAAATTCAACTATCCTGATACAACCTACCTCTCTACACAATTTGCAGCGACGTATAAAATAAGTAAGCATCATTTATTAAGGATGGTGTGTTCAAAATCACCCCGGTCATCAACGATATACGATACCTATATTGATCAGCGGGCGAGTTATATCCCTATTGGCTACCGTAAATTTGTTTCGTTAAGACTTGAAGGAAATAAAAATCTTCAACTACTTACAGCGGGAATGCTGGAGCTTGGCTATCGTGGCAGTATCACGCCTTGGTTGAATGTCGATATTGAATTATTCAACATCAATTCTCAAAATTATAATAGCGTAGTCACCCATGCGCCTTATGTAAAACTTTCGGGTAATGATACAATAACGGTGATTCCACTTATTCCTACCAACCTTCCGGTTACACTGCGTCAACAGGGTGTCACTTTATCATTGATTTATAATTCAAAGAAACTGGCGATAAAGCCCTTCGTAACATTTCAGAAATCCCGAACTAAAAATTTTGCGCCGTTCTTTAATACTGCCGATGCTGCTCCCAGTGCCATACAATATGATCCGGCTAATAATAATATTTATTCGGGTATCGGCGCTGCGGCAACACTTACCAGTACACCGTGTGTATTCGGTGGGGCGTCTTTCGATTATAAGATTAACTCAAAATTGAATATAAATATGAGTGCCTATTATTATTCGAAACAAACATACTATCATATAACCAATGTGATATTCAATGATGGAGTGAGGGGTATTGACTATATAAAAGCAAAACTGATATTAAATGCAAACGTATCGTACGAAGCCGCTAAAGGACTGCACATTTTCTTAACTGGAAAAAATATCCTGAACAATAAATCCAGGGAATTCTTTCAGTCAGACAGGGTGCCATTCATGTTGCTCGGCGGATTAAGTTTTGAATTGTAAACCGGATGAATATAAATAGAAAGTTTTTCTGGTGAGGGGTGAATTTTTAAATGAGTTAAAATATTTCACACCATTGGTTATCACCCTGATTGTCTCAGGTTAAAAATAAAAGAATGGGCATTAGTATTAAAAAAAGAATTTACTGGAGTTTTTTATTACTGGTATCCTTGTTTGTAATAAACGGGGCAATTACCATTGTTACCCTAAGCAGAATAAACCAATTATCTGCGCATCTTACCAATGTAGTTGAGCCTTCTATTCAATCTATCAACGATTTTAAAAGGATGATGATTGAATCTAAAATGTACACCACCAACTGGGTATTTTTAAGATCCAATCAAGAGGATAAAGACCTGCTAAAAAAACTGCATGATTCTGATTACAATACTATTAAGGCGAGGGTTAATTTTCATTTTGCAAAATGGGGCAACAAGCAGGATAGTGACAGCCTTAATAAAATTTTTGCCGGGTTTGAAAAGCTAATGATCATTGAAAAAAGTATCATGGGGTCTTTAAAAAAGTTTGAAGATTATGATGATCCAACCACAAAATTCGAGGCCGAACGAAAAGTGGAAGAAGAGGTTTTGCCACGCACAGCCGGATTGATTTCCGCCTTGAACATTATCAACGAAAAAGCCAGGCAGTTTAGAAAAGAGGAGAATACAAGGCTTGAAAGCGCTTCAATGAAGTTGAGCGCTTTTATTATCGTGCTCGCGGTTACCATCATTT
>JBDSAP010000277.1:0-2600 GCA_039922055.1 Ferruginibacter sp. | reverse complement strand
TTCATCTTGCATGCCCGTCATCAATACCATTGGCATACGGGTTACAGGCCGCCACAGTCGGTGCTGGCTCCTCATATTGGCGCATGGATAGCTAAACAATTAGGGCCGGTAAATCCAGTTATTCCTTCGTTTATCGATATCGGCCAACGGTTTACTTTAGGTGAAGGCGAGGAGTTAAAAGCTTTTCACAGTGCCGGATTTTTAGGCAATGAATTTGGACCGTTCATTATTCCTGATCCTTCAGCAGGGTTAGATAGTGTAAGGCCGCCGGCAGGAATGTCGAATGCAAGATTTGAAAAAAGAAATAAGTTGTATGATGAACTGATCAGGCAAAGCCCGGTAGGAGAGGTCGGCAGCGATTACCAGAAAGAGTCATTAAAAAGATCAATGGAGCAGGCCTATATTTTATTGAAATCTCCTGAAGCACAGGTCTTCGATCTAAGTAAAGAACCAAAAGAAATTTACGATATATACAATACCGGCAAGTTTGGCTTGGGTTGCCTCATGGCTCGCCGGTTAACCGAACAAGGTGCACGCTTTATCAGCGTAACTACGGAGTATGAACCTTTCAAAGGATGGGACACACACGAAAACGGGAATACCAGGATAGCCGATATGAAAAAGCAAATTGATGGGCCGGTTGCGCAACTGATCAAAGACCTGGAACGTACGGGGCGATTAGATAGAACCCTCGTTATCTTAGCCAGCGAATTTAGCAGGGATATGATGGTAGAGGGCAGGCCAGATGCAAAAGTGCAGGAACAGGTGCAGCAACCTGATGTGATCACTGAAATGAAGAACTATGGTATGCATCGTCATTTTACCGATGGATGCTCTGTGTTAATGTTCGGCGGGGGTATAAAAAAAGGAAACGTGTATGGAAAGACCGCTGACGAAAGACCGTGTAAAACGATCGAGAAGCCTATTATAATAGATCAGCTTCATCAAACAATTTATCATGCATTGGGTATAGCGCAGGATGCGCATTATGTGGTGGAAAAGCGTCCATTTTATACTACTCCCGATGGCACAGGCAAAGCTGAGTTGAATTTGTTTGCGTGAGCACAGCATCGGCTTGCATGCGATTTTTTGAACAGTTCATTTACGACTCGCTAAAAAGTTTTTCAAGATTTTGAACTCCGTCAAAAATAAAGAGGCTGCTGTGAAATTTGTTTTTCAATTCTTATAAACATTTGGATTATAAAGTTCCATATAAATTTCTGGTTTAGGTAGTTTGCTAAATCCATACTTTTCATATAGCCAATCAGCAGTAGAAGTTAATAAAATCCACCTTCTTAACTCTTGCAGTTTTGGGTGTGTCATAACAACTTCCATTAATTTTTTTGAAAGTCCTTTTCCACGATAATTTTCTAAAACATAAATATCTCCTAAATACGCAATTGTCGAAAAATCAGAAATTACTCTCGCAAATCCAATTTTTTTGCCGTTGTGAAATAATCCAAAGTTTAGTGAATTGTCGATAGAAATTTTTACTTTTTCAAAAGGAATATTGTCACTCCAACCTGAATACTTTGATAAAAAATCGTGAATAGCAGCAATGTCCAATTTGTTTTTATCAGTCGTAATAAAATATTCTCCAAAAGTCTGTTCTACGATTTCCATTTCGCTTGTATAATTTTTTTATGTGTGTTTTACAATGACAGCCACCGCTTTACTTACGGTGATCAAACTTGCTGGCAAAAGCGTAAAGAAAAAAAGATATAATGAAAAGATCAAACCTTAGACTTTGCATCTTTGCTCCTTGGTTTTCTTTGCGTGAAACTTCATTAAGTAAACGAGACTGACTCACGCCCCCTCATTGTAATCGATATCCTTTTTAAATGTTTCTTCCAGGTAAAAGAGCGCAACTATCGCCAGCGTGTAGGTGACCATACCAACGACCAATGCACCATACATTACTCCCACCTGATTTTTCATAAATAGAAAAAAATAGGTTAATGGGATGATCGCTCCTCTTACAAAGTTAGGTACCGTTGTGGCTACGGTCGCTCTTAGGTTAGAGCCAAAAAGTTCAGCCGCAACCGTAATGAACAACGTCCAATAGCCACCGCAAAATCCGAGACAACCACATAGTAAATAGAACATTCCTGTGTGCTTGACCGGAGCCAATAAGTACAGAAGCACAAACGCGGCGGATAGAAGTACAAACAACAGGATGACTTTTCGCCGGTTTTGAAGATATTGACTGAGAGCGCCACTTACCATGTTACCAGCCACCTGGCCGATGAAAGTAAACAGCACCGCTTTTCCTGCATCAACCGGTTCATCCAGCCCCATGGCTTTTCCAAATTCAGGAGAGAAAGTGATGAGGATACCAACTACGAACCAAATGGGCAAACCAATTATAATACTGGTTATATATTTCAATGCACGTGTCTTATTATTGAACAGCATGCGTATGTCGCCGCGTTTAATATTGGTATCTTTTAATTTCTGGAAAATTCCGGATTCAAGAACTTTTATCCTCAATAGCATCAGTACCAACCCAAGCCCGCCTCCGATAAAATAAGATATTCTCCAATCAAAGAAGTACGATACCAAATACGCAAGTAATGCACCCAAAACTCCTAAGGTTGCTA
>JBDSAP010000276.1:0-14695 GCA_039922055.1 Ferruginibacter sp. | reverse complement strand
CTGAATAATATCTTCCTGCTTATGAATGCATCGAGGTTTTTCCTTGCTGTATCATACACTCGCTGTGAATGAATGTCAACATCTTCGGGCAGGTCAATTTCGCTTTTAGTGATGTGTAAAAAACTATTAGGATTTCCTTGTGCTTCTACTTTTGCTTCTTTGCTGTTCAGTACATCGTAAGGCTGCGACGCTACCTGTTTTGCATGCTGCGCCTCTGGACGCAGGGCTTTGAAAGGGTGTATGGTGATCATCTGTTTTTTGAAAAGGGAATTGTTAGCTAAGGCAAATATATTTAATTAGGTGCATGAAGCAGGGCAAATTCCTTCATGGCATCTACCAATACCTGTACGCTTGAAATTGTTAATGCATTGTATAAAGAGGCCCTGAAACCCCCTACCAGCCTGTGGCCTTTTATGCCAACTATATTTCTTTGTTTGGTGAAAGATAAAAATTCGCCTTCCAGTGAAGGATCTTTCATCACAAAGCAAACGTTCATTTTGCTCCTGTCTTCTTTTATCACTGTACCGGTAAACAAAGGATTGCTGTCAATTTCTTCGTAAAGCAAAGCCGCCTTTGCATTATTAAGCTCTTCAATAGCAGCCACACCACCCATATCCTTTAACCATTTCAGCGTAAGCATACATACATAAATCGCAAATACCGGCGGCGTATTTAACATACTGCCATCTTTGATATGATTGCGATAATCCATGATGGTTGGGATAGCACGGTCAATTCTTCCTAAGATATTTTTATCCACCACAACAAGGTTAACTCCGGCAGGTCCCATATTTTTTTGTGCCCCTGCATATATTAAACTGAACGCATTAAAATCTATCACCCTGCTGAAAATATCGCTGCTCATATCACCCACCAATGGTACGCTTGTACGGGGTATCTTTTGCCACTGGCTTCCGTAAATAGTATTGTTAGTAGTGATGTGAAAATAGGCCGCATCATTCGGTACGGCAAAATCTTTCGGTATGATGGTGTAATTACTTTCTTTGCCGCTGCACACTACATCCACCTTGCCAAACAGCTTTGCTTCCTTGATGGCTTTTATTCCCCATACACCAGTATCAGCAATTGCAGCAGTCTTTTTTTCATCCAGTAAATTCATTGGCACCTGCATGAATTGTGTAGAAGCGCCGCCATGAAGAAATAATACTTCGTGGTCGTCATCAAGCTGCATCAATTCCCTCACCAGTGCTCTTGCCTCATCCATCACGGCCTGGAAGGTGGAAGTACGATGACCTATCTCCAGGATTGAAAGTCCTGAATTATTATAGTTAAGCACAGCTTGTGAAGCTTGCTGAAAAACAGTTTTTGGCAAAACGGAAGGACCGGCATTAAAATTATGAACCAATAGCCCTTGCTCTGTAGGCGGGGTAACCAGGTCTGTCATTTGTAATTTTTTTGCAAATGTAAGAAATAAACAAGGCGCTGCCGGGTAGAAATGGAATTGCGAGCGCTTTAAAAGTAATTATTAGAGATGCTATTCTTCTTCTTTACCGATCATTTTGCCGCTGTTCTTCCATTTTTCATTGAGGGATTCAAACTCTTTGGAATCGGCTTCGCTAAATTTTTGATTAGATAAGCCCCGGAGATTGGGTTGCCCGGCATTTACCCAGGCGGTATACCAGAACGATGCAACGGATGCAATCGATAAGCGCATGCGTCGTTCGATCATTCCATCCAGTTTTTTATTATAGGCGATTGTAAAAGCGGAGGAATATTGACGCAACATTGTTCCGTTACGGGATTCAAATGCATACTTGCCATCGGCAGGGAACTCTTTTGTGAGGACACTCTCCATCTTTAAAACAGAATCGGAAGCTTTGGCACTTTCCAGTACTCTTGCCCAAATATATTCACCGGGATTGTCAATGTATTGTGCCTTACCAATAAAGAAATCGAATTCTTTGTCGGCCAGTAATTCAGGCACCCTGCTTTCCCAAAAGCCATGTATGCCCCGCTGGTTAGTATATTGCCCATTATGATTGCTATTGGCGTGTAAGGGAACATGAGAATCTGCGATGTAGTGGCCAATCTCCGCACTGTTTTTAAGGATGCGGCTAAAGTTTTTTTCTTTGAAAGCACCCGTCAGCCGGGACAACATGCTTTGTATATGCCATGGAACAATGCCATACATTTTCAATGAATCTTCTCCGAATTTCGATACGGCATCCTGCCATTTTCGTGGCAAACTATTATATGGATATTCGCCGTAGTGATCAATATCTATATAATGCCTTGGTCCTTCATCGGCCACTGCATATCGGCGTTTATCAGGATCAACCGCATGTTCGCTCAGGAAAGAAATATTGGGCTTATACAATACCATCATTTCCGGTGGTAATAGAAAAACAGCGTAGTAATTTATTTTCTGGTGGCCGAAGAAGCCCCAACAAAAAGCCTTGGAAAAAATACAACAGGAAATAACCAGCAAACACAACTGCTTCATTGGGGTGATTTTACAAATCGGAAAGTACTATTAATTTTTTAGATGAATAGTATACTCTCTGTTGATGAAAATTAAGTGCAATGTGAAGAAGTAAACTCTCGGCTGCGTCCGGATGCTTCTTGTGCTGCAATCATTAATGCTTTTTAATTTACCGGTTTCGCCTCCACAGCCGGCGGCCTGCGTAACCGGAACGCCGCTGCTTTTGCTTCTTTAAAAAAATCGCTGCGCTCTTTTTTTAATCCGCCGCGGCGGACCGAACCAAAAGAGGCGGGCAACCCGGTTACTGGTGAATGATTAATGCAGCGACAGAATGTGTATGACAATGTTTTTTGGGATGCAGGTCTGTTTGTAAACGCACTGTCAAAAGAAAACTATTGATGTGCCCTACTTTTTTTACGGCCTCGAATAAAAAGCGTTAAGAAAATTTCATTCTCAGGGCGAGTCTCAAACAATATCTCCAAAGCTATTTTTGTGGTAAATGCTGATGATCAAGTCATTTAAAAAAGGAACGAAGCTGAATAATTGTGGGCGATTGTTTGTTATGTTTTATTTTCGATATGCAACTAAACTAATTAAGTAGCTATGGAAATAATATACAAAACCGATGCACGCCCAACGGCAGACCAGGTATGTGAACTTTATGACAACGCAGGTTTACCAAGACCAACGCATGATAGAGAGCGAATACAAAAGATGTATGAAAATTCAAACCTGGTAGTTACGGCCTGGGATAATGATCTATTGGTAGGCGTGTCTCGCTCCATTACCGATTGGGTTTGGAGCTGCTACCTTGCAGACCTGGCAGTAAGAAAAGATTATACAACATCCGGCATTGGCAAAAAGCTGATCGAACGCACAAAGAAAGAACTGGGCGAACAATCGATGATCCTATTACTTTCAGTACCCACAGCGATGGAATATTATCCGAAAGTTGGGTTTGTAAAGCAGGAGAATAGTTTTTTGATGAGTAGGGAGAAGTAGGAGACTGTCCGGGCAATGACGGTGGGACTTCACCCTGCACTTTCTATCCTATAATTTCTTCTACTTTTATGCAATGAAAAATATCAGCACATTCCTCCACCTTCATAAACAAAACCACCAACTACCTATACGTCTTATATCTCCCGGCTTTGGACATCTTCCCTCCGTAATGGTTAACGAATACGGTCTTACGCACCGCAAACCTTATTACTTTTTTCTTTTCATGCTCGATGGTATTACTCACCAGAGCGTTGACCTCGAGCAGTTTAAAATAACAAACAACGAACTACTTTTTATCCTCCCTCATCAAATACACCAATTGTCTGCGGCACACCAGGGCACCAACTATTTCAAACTCGGCTTCGATGAACACTGTCTTTCGCTGCTACCTAAACAATATGCCTTTCTTGTTAATCCGCTGAACAATCAAAAGATCCGGTTTACTTCATCTGCTGCTGCCAGGCTTACATCTATTTTCGAAAGTCTGCGTAATCTATTGCAGTCTATGGATACCGACCCTGAGTTGATTTTGGCACACCTCAATAGTTTGCTCACAGAAATTAACGCAGCCTATTTCGCCACCGATAAAAAGCCGGCAGACGATAAGCTCTCTACCTACATTCGTTTTAAACTCCTGGTAGAAAGCAACCTTACTGATCACACAACGGTAAATGAGCTGGCTGAAAAACTGGCTGTGAACACCAATAGTTTATACAGCATGGTTAAATATTACTCTGGTCTTTCGCCAAAAGCGTTCATCACCAAACGCCTGATACTGGAAGCAAAACGCCGTCTTTACTATGGGGAAAGCGCTTCTATTAAAGAGCTTGCCTACGACCTCGGCTATAACGATCCGGAATATTTCTCACGTTTATTTAAAAAGCTAACCGGGAAAGCACCTGGCACTTTCGTTCAGGATTTGTCAGGGAACTAATGGGTTTTGTCCGGCTGCTTCTACACTAGAGTTCCCAATTTTGTTCATGAAATAAAACATTGAAATTATGAACAGAAAACTTGGAATAAACGGGCCGATGGTATCAGCCGTAGGATTGGGATGTATGGGCATGTCTGGTGCGTACGGACAACCAGATGAAAAGGAATCTATCGCTACGATTGAAAGAGCTTTAGAACTCGGACACAACTTTTTGGATACTGCTGATTATTACCTTGCCGGTCATAACGAACTACTGATTGCGCAGGCTATAAAAGGAAAAAGGGATAAAGCATTTCTTTCTGTGAAAACCGGCCAGATGGTTGCACCGGCACCTAATGGAGCTCCTGGCATTGGGCCTGTTAACGGGCATCCCGACTACATTCGCAGTGCCGTAATGCACAGTCTGCAACGGCTGAAGACGGACTACATTGATCTGTATACCACTGCACGTGTAGACCCTAACGTACCTATTGAAGACACGATTGGTGCGATGGCTGACCTTGTTCAAAAAGGGATGGTTCGTTATATTGGTTTATCAGAAGCTTCCGCAGTTTCCATACGCAAGGCTGCCGCCGTGCATCCTATCACGGCTTTGCAAATAGAATATTCTTTGTGGACACGGGATATTGAGGCGGAGGTGCTGCCAACCATCCGGGAGTTAGGAATTGGGCTGGTGGCTTATGCCCCATTGAGCCGTGGATTTCTAACCGGGGCGTTCCAAAAGCCTGAAGACGTAAAGGACAATCGTGCCTGTATGCCACGCTATCAGGGCGACAACTTTTACAAAAATCTCGAATTGGTAGAAAAAATAAAAACACTCGCTGCCGAAAAAGGTTGCACACCATCGCAATTAGCCATTGCCTGGGTGCTTGCGCAAGGTGAAGACATTATTACCATACCCGGCACCAAACGCATAAAATACCTGGAAGAAAATATGGCATCGGAAAATGTGCAACTGACCACCGATGACTTAGCAAGCATCGAAGCTATTATGCCGGCCGGCATTGTATCAGGCGCCCGTTATCCTGAGATGTTTATGAATACTTTGAATCGCTAAGTGATTTTTGAGACTGATACAGTGCCGAATACAAAACCCTCCAACTATCAGTAGGAGGTTTTTGTACTTAGCTTTTATAGTAGCGGCGATATAGTCGGATGTATTTCATAAGCCTCCTACCTGGTGGCATGCAGGGTCGTTGCGAAGATGACAACCATATTTATTTTGCGGCACGCCACAAAGAAAGAATTTGGAGAAACAACCCATGATCTTACAGCTTTCAGTATCGACAGCATGGAATATTGTCATAGAGTAGGGTTTGCAAAGCAGGGGAATAGTTTTTTTTATGAGTAGGGAGAAATAAACTACATTGAATTCGATGCATTTTGAAACAAAAATATTCAAAATGGAATGAGTATGAGTAGATCGTATTAATGCAATCAATCTTCACATAAGGCCCTAACCCGCAAATATCTTAAAAATGAAAAGAAATTTTATTATCGATGAAGAAATCAATCTTTTCGAAAGCTCTGACCTTTTAAATACTAAGATATATGCATCGACATTAAAAAAAATAATAGTGAATTCACCTCCAAGTAAGCCTTTTACAATTGGATTGTATGGTGAATGGGGAAGTGGAAAGTCCTCAATAATAAAAACTGCACGATATGATTTAGAAGAAAGTAGTCCTACAAAGTATAAGTTTGTTTTATTTGATGCTTGGAAGCACGGGGGAGATGCTTTTAGAAGAAGCTTTATCTTATCATTATCAAAACAATTAGACATTAAGCTTGATAAAAGAGAGTATAATTTATATGAAAATCATACTCAACAAATTGAACAATTTAGAGTTAGAATTCCAAAATGGTTTTGGATTTTAGGTATAATTATTACTGTTGGAATTATTTTAAGCTACATTTTTATACCATTTGTTCAGAATTATCTACTCACTTTATTGGCAACAGTTGCCATATTTATTTCTACTTCAACATTTTTTCTATTGATTGCAAAATTTATTAATAATGATACCTTATCTAAATTATTAGATTTCCTTCGCTCAATAGCTTTTACGAAATACGATAACGAAAAACCGTTGATGTTTTCGTCAGAGCAATTCTCCAGCGCTTTTGAAAAAATTGTTGACAAGACAACAAAGACTTATGATAGACTCATAATTGTCATAGACAATATAGATAGATGTGAAAAACATTATGCATGCGAATTACTAAGTACAATCAAGGGATTTCTAGAAAGCAATGAAGTGCTTTTTATATTACCTGTTGATGAAGCGTCATTAAAAAGACACGTAAAAGAAAATTACAAAGCAGAAGATAGAGAGGCGGAAGAATTTTTGAGAAAATTTTTTAATGTTACACTTCGCTTAAAGCCTTTTCATTCAGAAGAGATGTATGATTTTGCCCAAAAAATAAATACAAAAAACAATTTAAGCTTCTCGAATCTGACTTTAGATCTAGTTTCTAAAGAGTATGCAACTAATCCAAGAAGAATAATCCAAGTATTTAATAATTTATCTTCAGAATTAGAATGCTTTAACGATGAAATATTTGCCAAAGAATACGAAACAATAATTTGTAAGTTAATTATAATCAGAGAAGAATTTCCTGAATTTTATCAAAGATTGTCATTAAACTCATATTTGTTAAATAGCCCTGATGAACCTTTAGCCAATTTCCTTAAAACACATATTAGGTTAGCATCGTTTCTAAATAAAACAAGCTTAATTACCGAGAATGTTTCAATTCAGATCTTAAATAAAATTGTTTCTAACTCTAATGTATTCCACCAATTACCAGAAGAAATAAGGGAATACGTTGACGGTATGATAATCGAAAATGTTCTTAAATTTATTGGAGATGATGATTCAAAACATATAATAGTAATTGACTACCTTATTAAACAGCTTGAAATATATACTGCTAGAAACCTGTATGAAAATTCGTTTATCAATAGCATTGACTTATTAATAAAACTTAATGAAGTTAAACCATTTGAAAAGTCAGTCAACATCAGGATTGAATTTTATTTAAGGTCGACTACAAATATAATATTTGACAAGACAAGCGATTTTGAAAGTTTGATTAAATATAGCAAATCAAACAGTTTGCAAAATAGAAACTTCTTAAAGACTACTATTATAGAAAGGTTTAATAGTACTCTGACAAGCCCCTTAGAAGTTCCCCAAAAATGGATCACTGCTCTTAAATGCGCTATCAATACTTATGATGATGCCGAAACCTTCATAAGATTGCAAAACCCTTTTAAATATGTATATGAAAAAGAAATTACTATTTTAGATACGAATAACATGTCGGATTTGCAAGTGAAAAATCTGGTTGCTGGAGGACTAAAGTTTTACATCATTGACCAAATTGAAGATTTAGATACTGCTACGGATAGTTATTATAATGACTTAATTTACTTGTTAGAAAAAACCAATTCTTCTTTGGATGTTGAAGTTTGGCTGGTAAAAAAAATAAATACGCTTTATCCAAACTTTAATTTAAAAACAGTTGACGATATCACAACTGCACTAAATAAAATAAATGGAGCTCTGTCATGTCTAAAGAAATATTTTAAAGAGGAAACTAGTCACTTAGAAATATTATATACTTTAATTATAGGTGAACGAACTGTGGCAAATATTAACTATCCAAACCAGAGGCAATATGATAGCATTGCCAAATATATTGATCAATGTAAAAATGGGGAAGCCAGCTTTTTAGAATTAGCTGTCTTTTGTAGACACTATTACCGACTTACTTACAAAGCGGATCAAGTAAAAAACATTTATAAATCTATTATTATTTCTAAGCCACAAAACAGAGACTTAGTTAACACACAATTGTTAGAATTATTGAAACTTTTTTCGATAATATTATTTTTTGACATAATTCTTTCTGATAAGACCTATAGCAAAAATAGTCTAACATTATTAAAACATGCATTAACGCATAAGCATACTGATAAATATATAGTAAAGGATACTGAATTGTATGAAAAATTATCAGACATTTTGGATGCTATACTTGAAGATAAGAATAAAGACGAATTAATGTTTTTCTTAGAAGATGTCTGCAACGATAAAAGAATAGAGAAAGAACTTATTGTATTAATTACCGCAAGAGATAAAGACGAGATTTTAAGCCTTTCTGAAAAGCTCAAAGCTTTAGCAGTTGATACAATTCTAGATGGTGATAATATTTTTGAATACGAGGATAATATTGATTTTTTACAAGTTATAGCAAAAAATGGTAAACCGGCCCACATAGCCAAGTTGATTAAAGTGCTTACAAGTAAATTACAAAAGGAAGTGGAATTAAAAAATGTTATCGTAATTATTCAACAACTAAAAAGATTAAATAAACGAGATAGTGATAAATTAACCTTAAATCTTAAAGGCTATATAGACAGAGATGAATTTAAGGAAGAAATACACCTTGCACTTTCACATATAGCAAAAATTGCAGAGGAATAATAATTACTATATATATTGACCTCTAATTAGCCCTAGGGAAAAGCCTCGCAAATGCACTGTTTACAAGGCTTTTAATTTTTTTAATATCCCTTTACAGAAGACGTCTTAATTTATCAGCAAAGCATGAGCTATAAAGTTTTTTAACCTCGTCAGATAGGAAGGAGCCATCTACAAATTCATTTACTTGCTCCTTATTCACATTGAATTGATTGATAATTCTTACGGCTCTTGATTCTACTATTTTCGAGCCGCTCGCCAATTCCATAAAATTTTCATGGCCACAAGCTGAAATACGGGGAAGCTTACAGTCACTTTTTTGCGGAAAAATGCAAAAGTCGCCCTGCATTCTGTGCGGCTTTGATGTATATGATGTTGGGGAAGTGGTCCCGACAGGAATCGAACCTGTATCTAAAGTTTAGGAAACTTCTATTCTATCCATTGAACTACGGGACCATATTAATCCACCTTTAACGAAGCCGTGGATGGAAATTTGAAGGCGCAAGTTAATGAAAATATTTATAGCCATTCTTTCAAAGAATCAATCGGCTAATTAATATTTTGAAGTGCCGGATGCTGGCTACTAAATTTAAAAAATACAATTCCTTTTTTCAAATCCCGAAGGGATAACATTATTATAGAATCATTCATTCAAAAAGTGATTAAACCCCGCAGGGGTGACATAAATGCGTTAGTTAATCATACCATTCAAAAAGATATTTTTCGTTATATTCCACTTCGAATTTTTTCAGAAATTGCAGGTACTCCTGTTTAAAAGTTTTCTTTTTATGATGCTGCTCCTGGTTGAGAATATAATCGTAAACTTTACCAATATGCGAATGAGAATAGGAGAATGCGCCATATCCTTCCTGCCATTCAAATTTACCTTTCACAAATTTTCGGTCATTAATAAAATTTGATGAATTATTCTTCATGTCCCTGGCCAAATCCGATATTGACATAACGGGCTTTAATCCAACAAAGGCATGTATATGATCGGCCATTCCGTTTACTATTATTGACTTTTGACCTTTGCCTTTAACAATACCGGCAATATATTTATGTAATTCAGTTTTCCAATTATTACCAATAAGATTTTCTCTTCCCTTTACCGCAAAAACAATTTGGATATAAATTTGGTGGAATGTTCCAGGCATAATGATAATTTTTAAGGTTTATACTATCACCCCTTCCGGGGTTTGGCAAATTCAATTTACTGTGTTTCTATAATAATAGCAACCCTTCGGGTTTATTCCAGCACCACAAAGTATTACCACCTAAAAGTATTAATTAGCCGATCGGTAATAAGAAACAGGTTTTATACTGTCACCCCTTTCGGCGTTTGGCAATTTCAATTTACTGTGTTTCTATAATAATAGCAACCCTTCGGGTTTATTCCAGCACCACAAAGTATTACCACCTAAAAGCATTAATTAGCCGATCAGTAATAAGAAACAGGTTTATACTATCACCCCTTCCGGGGTTTGGCAAATTCAATTACCGTGTTTCTATAATAATAGCAACCCTTCGGGTTTATTCCAGCACCTCAAAGTATTAATTAGCCGATCAATAATAAGAAACAAGTTTATTTAGCCCGTTTTCTATATTAAAATACCTCGTTCTGCCATTTTACAAGCGGGTTTCAAAATTCACAACCGAATCCTATCTTTGCCTTCCTAACAAACTTAGATTATGAAGTGGCTGACCGTAGTTATTAAATACCGCCTTTGGATCGGGATCGTATTATTGGCGGTAGCAATTTTTACTAATGTGCAGGCGGGTTTCTGGCCTTCTTTCGTGTTATACCTTGCCGCAGTGATACTGATCGTGGGCCATTTTGTATTCGGCCCCATGCGCCTGATACAGGAATGTATGGAAACGGGCGATATGGAAGGAGCAAAAAAAGTACTGGCATCTATCTGGTTTCCCGGCTTGCTCATCAAGCCCATCAGGTCTGTTTATTACACCGTTAAAGGAAACCTCGATATGGTGGATCAGAATTTTGAGGGCGCTGAAAAGAATTTAAAAAAGAGCCAGGAATTAATGGGCGATGGCACCGGCATAATGGGTGGGCAAATGAAACAGGCGGAAGGTGCTAATAAATTGCAATTAGGAATGCTGGCATTACAAAAAGGGGATATGAAACAAGCGGAAAGTTATATCCGTGGCGCACTCCGGTCAGGCTTACCCGATAAGGAAAATGAAGCCGCCGCATTTTTACAGTTGTCTTCTATCATGATCAATAAAAGAGAATTCAGGGCTGGTAAAGAATACTTCAGGAAGGCAAAAGGCCTCAAGCCAACTACTCCTCAAATCGCCGACCAGATAAAGCAAATGGAAAAGTACATCAGCCGGATGCCCGGATAACAACTTTTGTCTTTCTTCGGCTTTTATACTGCGCAAGGGATGAAGTAGTGACCTGGTATTTTTGCTCCTCATTGATAAAATGTACAAGAGTGCGACGCCAATGAAGCTTAATTGAAAAACTTCAGCCCGGTTCAAAAAAAAATTGTTCATTGTTTTATAGCTTGTTTATTATAACGTGAGCTTCTAAAAAGCTGTTCAATCTTTTCAAAACGATAATCAAATATCTGCCGGAGCTTTTTCGCTACAAAAAGGCTGTTGGCGATATCTCCCAAAAACCAGAGCGGGAGCTTGTAGTGTACAATATCCGTCATCTCAACGCCATCATCTGTAATTGCGAAATGATGCTGGTGATGCCACAAACTATACGGCCCATAACGCTGTTCATCCACAAAATATTTTTTATCAGCAACATGAGTGATCTCAGTCATCCAATAAAGCGGGATGTTTAAGATGGGGCTCACGGTGTATTCGATCAATTGGCCAGCGTAAATTTTTTCGCTGGAATGTTTTGATATGACATTGAAGCCCATGTCACCGGGAGTAATATTTGCAAGGTTGTTTGCACTGCTAAAAAAGTCCCAGGCCACATCAATACTAACAGGTATTTTTTGTATGCGTTTCAGGGAATACACTTTACTCATATTGGTTGATATTGCGGGTATAACAACCTATATTCATTTAAGTTGGCTGCCTTGTAAATAATAAATATGCCTGCAATTATTATCTTAAAAGCCACACTGTTGAGCCGCTTTCGCATAGGGCTTAGTATCTTTGGAATATGTCCACCTATCGCAACCTTTTACAAAATAAATTCAACCAGGAATTCGAAAAATTAAATCCGCAGCAGCGCAAAGCTGTGGATACCATTGATGGTCCTGTGATGGTGATCGCTGGTCCTGGTACTGGTAAAACGCAGATACTTGCAGCACGTATCGGGAAGATATTGCTGGATACAGATGCCTTGCCTGAAAACATTCTTTGTCTTACTTACACAGATGCAGGAACGATCGCCATGCGCCGCCGACTTTTACAGTTTATCGGCGCAGACGCTTACAAAGTAAACATCTACACTTTTCATGCTTTTTGCAATGATGTGATACAAGACAATCTTTCTCTCTTTGAAAAGAGTTCTCTTGATGCAATTTCCGAATTGGAAAATATTCAGCTCTTCAAAAAACTCGTGGATGATTTTCCAAAGAACCATCCTTTAAAAAGATATCGAGGCGATGTGTATTACGAGATCATCCATTTGAAAAATCTTTTTTCAACAATGAAAAGAGAGGGCTGGACTGCTACCTACATTAATCAAAAAATTGACGAATACATTACAAGCCTTCCGCTGAGAGATGCTTATGTTGCTAAACGAGCCACCAAAGAATTTAAAAAAGGAGATGTGCGTACGGATAAAATTGAGGAAGAAAAAGAGAAGATGGAAAAGTTACGGGCAGCCGTAAACGAATTTGAAAATTACCAGGCGTTGATGCGGAAAAATAACCGCTACGATTTTGATGATATGATCAACTGGGTGATCCGGGTATTTGAAGAAAATAAAAATCTACTGGCAGCTTACCAGGAAAAGTTTCAATACATATTGGTGGATGAGTTCCAGGATACAAGTGGCACACAAAACAAGCTGGTGCAGTTGCTGATCAGTTATTGGGAAAAGCCAAACGTGTTTGTGGTGGGCGATGATGACCAAAGTATCTATCGTTTCCAGGGCGCTAATGTGGAGAACATGCTGGAGTTTGCTAATACTTATATCAATGACTTATTAACGGTGGTGCTTACTGATAATTATCGTAGCACACAGCCAATTCTCGACATTTCTAAAACCCTTATTAATAGAAATGAAGAACGGCTCGTAAAGCAATTAGAAGGATTAAGTAAAGACCTATTGGCTGCTAATATCGGGATCAATCATCTGAAAGATTTTCCGTTGATAACCGAATACAATTCTATAAAAGATGAAATGGCGGATATCACACTAAGGATACATACGCTGATTGAAGAGGGTATAGAACCCGGTAAGATCGCCGTGATCTATAAAGAGAATAAGTATGGTTCTGAACTGGCTCACTACTTCCGTTTAAAGAATATTCCGGTATACAGTAAACGCAATATTAATATCCTTCAACATTGCTTTGCAAGAAAGATCATTCAGCTATTGCGATACCTGAATGCAGAGCATGATATTCCCTATGGCGGCGACGAAATTTTATTTGAAATATTGCATTATGATTTTTACCAGGTACCTCCAATTGAGGTTGCTAAATTAACAGTAGAAGTAAATTCCAAAAGATATAGTGGCGAACAAACTTCTCTTCGCAAATTGTTATTTGACAGGGCGAATAAACCCCCAAGAGATCTTTTCGATAAAGGGCTGCACAAAGGTTTGAAAGAATTAAGCGGCATTATCGAAAAGCTGATCGGCTCCGTTCCGAATGTTACACTTCCATCTTTATTTGAAAAAGTGATCCGTGAAGCGGGTGTACTTTCTTATATAATGAACAGCCTGGAAAAGATCGTTTTACTACAACTGCTCACCGCTCTTTTTGATTTTGTTAAAGAGGAAACAAGTCGTAACCCTTTGATGAATCTTCGTGGCCTGGTAGAAATAATTGACCTGATGGAAAAGGAAGATCTACCCTTGCCAATGGTGCAGGTAGCCGGTAGCGATAAAGGCGTGAATCTTTTAACCGCACACGGAAGTAAAGGCCTCGAATTTCAGTATGTATTTTTTGCCGGAGCCAATGCATCTTACTGGGAAAAAAAGCGAAGGCCGGGGGGCGGGTACAATTTCCCCGACACCATGTTCTCTTCTCAATCGAAAGCCAATGTAGAGGAGGAATTGAGAAGACTATTTTATGTAGCGCTTACCCGCAGTGAGATCCATTTGCATATCTCTTATTCAAAATTTAAAAATGATGGTAAAGAAATTGAGCCATCCATGTTCATCGCCGAAATATTGGAACAGCATATTTTACCGGTAGCTTATGTCAGCCTGCCGGAGGCGCAATTAATGGAATTTGAACTGCTGCATTTTACTGCACAGGTGCCTGAAATACAACAGGCAGAAGAAGATTTTATCAGCGCTATTTTGGATAAGTTTGTGATGAACGTTACTGCATTAAATGCTTACCTCGATTGTCCGCTGGGATTTTATTACAAGAACCTCATACGCATTCCCTCAGGTAAAAACGAGGCTACAGAATTTGGTAGTGCCATTCACTTTGCGCTTGAAAAATTATTCCGCAAAATACAGGCGTCAAAGCCGGAACAGTTTGCGCCGGTTGCAGATCTTATTGCAGATTTTAACTGGTACATGCACCGCCATCGTGAAAATTTCACAAGAGAGGCATTTGCACGAAGGATGGAGTACGGCTCAGAAGTGCTCGCAAATTATTACAGCAAATACGTGAATACCTGGAACAAAGTTGTGTCTGTAGAATTGAACATAAG
>JBDSAP010000275.1:0-14921 GCA_039922055.1 Ferruginibacter sp. | reverse complement strand
GATGCTGATGAATTTTGCAAGAAACAAACCGATAACAACAGCAAATAAATAGGTCCTTATTTTACGTGGAAGTAATTGCTGATCTGTAATGGCAAATACCAGGAAGCCGATCACAGCCAGAACGGTTATAGTCCAGTAAATGGCATAGATGATGGATTTTGTTTTGGGAGATGCAGATTGGGAAACAGTTTTAATCGCCTGGAAAACATAAGTATCCACGATCAACATAACTACAACAAATATAAAAACTCCAAGAGGGGAACGCATACAGTTTATTTATAAGTTTACTATCGATTAAAGTGAACAAAATTAGCCGATAATAAAAGAATAAATAAATATGAATTACAATTCATTTTTCGCCTCCTCTCCTAATTAGCCCCGCCTGTCCATTTTATGAATTCGTCCAATTGCTGGTTAATGGCACGCAATGTATTCTCATCAGTAAAACGTCCTTCTTCATCCATCAGTTTATCGACCGAGGATATCGGAAGTTGATTGGGGTGGACAGTAACCTTCACATGATTTAATACCCCCGACAAATGGTCCATGCCCCTTAAATTTCCCTGCCTGCCGGTAGAAACTCCCGTAAGCATTGCTTTTTTATGCCACCACAGCGAATGCGATTTGCCTGTATCAAACAACATCTTTAAAGCGCCGGGAAAACTGCCATTATATTCCGGGGAAATGATAATATAATTATCAGTTGGAATGATCCATTCGTTTTCGAGCTTTTCAAAATCCGCATCTCTTGTCATAAGGTTCAGTCCTTCGAGGGAGAGTAAGCCGGATTCGATCGATCTTTCTTTTAATAGTCGCTGGTATTCTTTTGCCACCTTCAATGTTGTGCTGCCAACCCTGTTAGTTCCTGATATTATTAGATACATACTTTTTTATTTCGCTGCCTCCCATTTTGTAACAAACAGGAATTAGCATTGTTCCCAAATATATGCCGATTGACTAAATTTGTCAAGCTGTCACAAGAACAGCACCACGTGTGGGTTATTATTTGCAATTGAATAAAGGTATGATTTGGGTTTGAAGTTTTGCGGTATGTAGCTATAGTTGCATATCAAACAGTACCTTTGCGCATTCCTGGCCGGTCTTCAATTCTTTTGGATAAAATCAGCGGGAAATAAATATCCAATAACAATATAAAATAATTTCCTCCAGGAATAATATGGCACGGATAATAGGAATAGCCAACCAAAAAGGCGGTGTAGGAAAAACAACTACGGCAATTAATTTAGCAGCGAGCCTGGCGGTGCTGGAGTACAAAACTTTGTTGGTGGACGCTGACCCACAGGCAAACAGCACTACAGGCGTTGGCTTTGATCTGCACAATATTACCCAGAGCCTTTATGATTGTATGGTAAATGAGGCGCAGGCAAAAGACCTGGTACTTAAAACCGATATTCCCTACCTCGACCTCGTGCCTTCGCACATCGATCTTGTAGGCGCCGAAATAGAAATGATCAATTACCCAAACAGGGAAGGCGTATTAAAAAAAATACTGGAACCTATTCGGGATGAATATGATTTTATAGTAATCGATTGCTCTCCATCACTTGGTCTTATAACGGTGAATGCATTGGTGGCTTCGGATAGCGTAGTGGTGCCCGTACAAACTGAATTTTTCGCATTGGAAGGCCTGGGAAAATTATTAAACACTATTAAAATTGTTCAAAACAGGCTTAATCCAGAATTACAGATAGAAGGTATTTTAATGACGATGTACGATGGCCGCCTGCGCTTGTGCAACCAGGTAGTAGCGGAGGTGAGAAGACATTTTGAAGAAATGGTTTTCAGTGCTATTATCCATCGGAACACAAGATTAAGCGAAGCGCCTAGTTTTGGCAAGCCCGTAATTTTATACGACGCAGATAGCAAGGGAGCTGTTAACTACCTGAACCTTGCAAAAGAAATTTTACAAAAAAATAATCTTACTAAAATAAAACAAGAAGACAAGGTGTTGCAATAGAGAGATGTTCATGGTTGAGAGCACGTTCATGGTTGAGAGTTCATGGTGGATGGCAATCCACTCGAAACTATCAACTATCAATTATCAATTAATACCTATGAACTATCTACCCTACACCACAAACCGAAAATTCAGAACATTATATGACCTCTCCAAATAAAAAAGACGCACTGGGAAAAGGGATCCGGAATTTATTACAAAATATTGATGCTGACCTGAAAAGTACAGCAGGCAATTTAAGGACTGATGTGGTTGAAAAAACGACTTCTTCTAATCGTATTCCTCTTGACGAAATTGAAATAAATCCTAAGCAGCCAAGAAAAGATTTTGACGAAACAGCCTTAAGTGAACTCGCTGCTTCCATCAGGATACATGATATTATTCAACCATTGACCGTAAGCAGGATGGTTAATGGGAAATATCGCCTGATTGCCGGTGAGCGCCGTTTTAGAGCAGCGAAAATAGCAGGGTTAAAAGATATTCCGGTGTATGTAAGGGAAGCCAACGATTCAGAATTACTGGAGCTTGCATTGCTCGAAAATTTACAGCGAGAAAATTTAAACGCCATCGAAATTGCCCTCAGCTATAAAAGGCTGATGGACGAACTGGATTATACACAGGAGCAGGTAGCAGAGCGTATGGGCAAGGAACGAAGCACCGTTACTAACTATATCCGCCTGTTGAAATTGCCGCCCGATATTCAAATAGCCGTGCGTACCAGTGTGATCAGTATGGGGCATGCCCGGGCATTGATCAATGTTGATGTGATAGATAAGCAACTGTTTATTTTTTCAGAAATAAAAAACAAGGCACTGTCGGTACGACAAACTGAAGACCTTGTACGAAAGATGTACATTCCCGGCGGCGCTGTTAAAGATTCTGTAAAACCCCAACTGCCACCATCCTTTAAAAAGATAGAAGATAATTTAGCATCTCACTACAATACCAAAGTTAAACTGGCTCATAATAAAAAAGGCAATGGCGCAATCACCTTCGAATATTATTCACTCGAAGAATTGAACGGGCTGTTGGATAAGTTGAATATCAAAGTAAGTTGATGCAAAAATTGCTCGTTATATTTTTTTTTATTGCTCTGCATTTTTTTAATAATGGTCTTGCAGCACAAAATAATAAAGACAGCATACCGATTACTTCCAACCAGGTAGCAGACACTGGCAAAATAGCCCAAAAGAACAAATTCGAACCACGCAAGGCAACACTCCGCTCTGCAATTATTCCCGGCTGGGGCCAGATTTACAATAAAAAATACTGGAAGCTTCCGCTCGTATATGGTTCCCTGGGTATCACCGCAGGTGTATTTTTCTACAATGTAAAAAATTATAAATTATTAAGGCTAGCCTATATTTACGCAACTGATAAGGACACTACCAATGACAAATTGATCGACCCCAAATTCAAACAACTTTCTGCGGGAGCGATTCGCAGCTATCGAAATTCGTTTCGTCAAAATGTTGACTATTCGGTACTTTTCTTTCTTGTTTTTTGGGGGTTAAATGTAGTGGATGCAACTGTTGACGGGCACCTGAAACAATTTGATGTAAATGAAAATCTAAGCCTCGAATTTAAACCCGGATATAGCCCGATGGCGAACACGGCTGGCCTCAGCGTGGTGCTCGATATTCATTCCGATAAAAATAAAGGCAGGTAATAATTATCTTTGCCTTCATCTATCAACAAAATATTTCAACAAGCGTATATGTCTTCAACAACTAATGAGCCCGGTACTCAATCGGCGAGCCTTAATATTGCTTTAGTAGGCTATGGTAAAATGGGTAAAGCCATCGAAGAGATTGCCGTACAAAGAGGTCATAAGGTGATGCTCAAAATCGATATCGATACCATTGCGGATCTCACAAAAGAAAATTTGCAGGATTGTGATGTTGCGATCGAATTTACCAGCCCGCACAGTGCCGTCAGTAATATAATCACTTGTCTTGAAGCCGGCGTTCCGGTTATAAGCGGCAGTACTGGCTGGCTGGAACAATGGGGCAAAGTAAAAGATTACTGTGACGCCGTAAATGGTTCGTTGATCTATGCAAGTAATTACAGCGTTGGGGTAAATATTTTTTTTGAAGTAAATAAAATGCTTGCCCGCTTAATGGACAAACATAAAGATTACGAGGTTACGATGGAGGAGATTCATCATACAGAAAAGAAAGATGCACCCAGCGGTACTGCGATAACCCTCGCAGAACAAATCATGGAAAACCTTGATAGAAAAAGACAATGGGTAGGTGAACGCGACGCTGCGCCTGAAGATTTAACGATCATTAGTAAAAGAATTGATCCGGCGCCCGGCACACATAAAGTAAAATACAGCTCATCAATCGATGATATAGAGATCATTCACACCGCACATAACCGTAAAGGCTTTGCAACGGGAGCTGTGATGGCCGCAGAATTTATAATTGGTAAAAAGGGAATTTACAGTATGAAGGATGTGCTCGGTTTTTAACGATACCCCATCGCTTGGAGTTGAAAGAGATCTGAATATCTTCGGAATTTTTTAAAAAATCACGAAAAATTCCTCTGTAACCCTTACTAACATTGGATTTGTATTTTTGTTTGAAGTGCTTGCCTAGCGTTGGCTAATAAACCATGCCATTTATTCTTTTTTGTAATTCTATAATTCGGTTTATTAAAGGGCTAAATTTTAGAGGTTCCCCGTAAATCATATTCTCTGTCATTGTCTGATAATCCTTTTCCCATTCTTTGATTACAGTGTCCGGTGGAATTATTTTTATTCTGCTGGGAATATGATCTGAGTAGTCAAGTCCACGAAGTGGGTTAAATTTTTCTCTGTGGATTACTATGCCCTTGTATAATTCTGTGTCGGCGGTTGCAGCTTTTCCATGTTCCGTGTCCATTAGTTTTTCTAAGTCGTACAGATGTCTTGATAATCTGTCACTGCGAATTTTAGTTGTGTCCTGTGAAAATTCTTCATATAATAAAAATATTTTTTCTAAGAATGTTCTTTGTGGTAAAACTGTTGAAATGGAGAATGCTTCTGTTGCAAATGCTTGGTTTGGAAATGCAGCACTAAGTATTGAATTAATTTCCCTATTGTCACTTGGTTCCATCAATGAACGGGAACTTACTTCTATTAAAACCCTTTGCGGTAAGTAATCTGATTTGTCAAAGACCGAATTGTAATGAATTTCGATTACCTGTGGGTCTTTGTCTGAATCATTTATTGGCTGGGCATTTAATTTACATTCATCTATAACTGCCCATTCTGTGAACTGCTGAGCTAAATCTTCTAAGAAAGTAGTTGAGATGAATTTGCAGGATTTTTTTCTTAAATTTTTGATTTGGCTTTTGCTGATGTCCCCTTCAAAACCAAAAAATTTTCTGTCAATGGCTAAGTCAATGTCTTCCGAAAATCTTTCTATCAGATTCCAACCTTTACTTAATGAAGTACCTCCTTTGAAAACGATATGTTGCGAATAGCCTAAAGCAAATGAAGCTCTGAGTGCCACTGTAACCCACCAATCTTTTTCAATTGCTATCGCTGGCAATCCTGTATTATTACTGGCTTGGTTGAGAATTTCAATCCGTCTTTCTGGTGATATTTTTAACCACTCTGTATTCATATTACTTTGCCGCACTCATTAGTATTTTATTTATCCAGGCTGGAGCAAGTTTTGCATCATGCAAAATGATTTCTTTTTTTTCATTTTTAAGAGTAGTTAGCATTTTGGTTAGCATATCATTTTCGATTTTATTCTGACCAATACTTTTTAGTGCCTGAATAACCAATCCACTTATTTCACCTTTTACCATTAAGTTTTTAGGGCTTGTTTTTTTAAAGGTGATGGTTCGTTTTCCGATTTTGATACTTCTTGCCGCCGCATCAGTTAAGAAAACAACTTTTAAAGGGATTTGCGTTGAAAGACCCAATTTATTTAACGCTTGAACTCCGGTAGGAATAATTCTTGCCTTATCTCTCTTGGCAATTGCAACGGCTATTTCTTCTGCGGATGGATACAATAAACCCATCTCCTTATCCTTTTTCGGGTATAAATAGATACCATGAGCTAAACGGATAAGCAAACCTTTTTCTTTAAGCCTGAACAAGGCTTTTTTAATGCTTTCTGAACTACCGAAATCTAAAAAGTCATCTACAAAAAGAATACTTCCCTTTGGCAGTTTTTTTAGTACTTCAGCAACTTTACTTTCTATAACAGGTCTCTCCATTTTTTTCTATTTCGTCCCAAATTTAGTAAATATTTGGGACGAAATAATTGAAGGCCGGTTACTTCTTTGCAGTGTATGAATAGCTTTGAGGGAAAAAGTCATACCCATCCGTCAATAGGATTAACGTAGGGTCATTCAACATTTTTATACCAGGAGAATACCTGTGAGATTTTAAAGTGGCCCATATTTAAAACAAGTTCCTGGGAATGGGCGATAGAACCGGCGGAAAAAAGAAGCTATGTTTCTAACGGTAACCCATGGCCTGCAATTGAAACAGCTCTGAATACCTTCCGCCTTTTTCTAACAGTTCTTCATGGCTTCCCATTTCTAATATTTGTCCTTTTTCCAGCACCAATATGCGGTTAGCCATGCGCACCGTTGAAAAACGATGTGATATCAACATGGCAGTTTTATCTTTTGTAAGTTCAGAAAAGCGTTGAAATACTTCGTACTCCGAACGTGCATCTAATGCGGCTGTAGGTTCATCCAACACCATTAGTTGTGAATTGCGCATGTAGGCTCTCGCCAAAGCGATCTTTTGCCACTCTCCTCCTGACAGCTCAACACCGTGATTAAATTTACGCCCGAGCATTTGATCATATTTATTGGGAAGCTTTTCAATAATGCCACTCGCCAGGCTTTGCTCAGCAGATTTTACAATTAATGCTCTATTGTTTATCTCCTTAATATTTCCCATCGCAATATTTTCGTTCGTCGTCATTTGATAACGAAGGAAATCCTGGAAAATAATTCCTATCTCCGCTCTTAAGTCGCTTAGATCATACTCTTGTAAATTATGCCCGTCTAATAAAATGCGACCTTCGGTGGGATCATACAAACGCACCAGCAGTTTTACAAGCGTGGTTTTGCCTGCACCATTTTCTCCTACCAATGCTAATTTTTCCCCGGCATGAAGTGTAAAATTTAAGTGGCGGTTTGCCCATCGATTGGAGTTACGATATTTAAACCCGACATTCTCAAAAGTAAATCCTTGTTTGATGGGTTTTGGAAATGGCCGGGGAGTATCCATCGGCTTTATGTGTGGCTTTATTTTGAAGAAATCAAAATAATCGCGAAGGTAAAGCGCCCCTTGTGCCACGAGCGTCACCCGTTTCATTACACTTTGAGACAACATGCCTATTTGCCGGATGGATCCAACAAGAAAAGTAAGGCCACCAATAGAAATTTTGCCGGCCAATACACCCTGGATGATAAAATAAAAAGCAACATAGTATCCTATAGAACCTGGCAGGGATAATACGGTACTAAAAAATGCCCTCCGGATGCCAAGCCGCTTGCTCGCCTGATAAAACTTCGTTGAAAGTATACGGAAACGCTTAATAAAAAAACCAGAGAGGTCGAAAAGTCTTACTTCTTTGGCCGTATCATCGCTGCATCCCAGCACCCTGATATATTCCATTTCCCTACGTCCTTCGGTCTGACTTCGGAGCAAGTCATAATTTTTGGCGTTAAAGTATGCCTCACCTAAAAAGGATGGAATAATTGATAGCAGCAAAACTATAATAAGCCATGGGTTGAATACTATTAAACCAGTGGCCATAAAACCAATGGTAATAAAATCCTGTACCTGGCTAAACACCTGTGACAATAGAACTGAGCGTCCCACCGTTTGTTGTCTCGCCCTGTCTAGCTTATCGTAAAAAACGGAGTCTTCAAATTGGTCCAGGTCCAGCGTTGCGGCGTGTGACATCAGCAACATGGAGGTACGATTGGTAAGCAATTCTCCCAGCATGTTGTCGACCAGCATCACAATTCTCGTAAATGCCGTCATGGTTACCACCAATGCAAATTCAAGTATGATCAGTGTCCAAAGTGGCCGGTGCGACAAATGCTCATTACCATGTCTGGTAAGAAAAACAACCTGGTCGATGATCAGTTTGCCCGTGTACAACATACCTAGCGGCATTACGGATTGCGTGATACGCAGAAATCCGTTCAGGAATGTTAGGCCGGGGCTTGTTTTCCATATCAGCTTAAAAAAAAGCGGAAGATTTTTGAAAGCAGTCAATCTTTCCTTAACAGTCAGCTTCTCTGTTTTAAATACCTCGTTGGCGTTTGTCTCAAAGATATATTTCCAGAATTTTTTAAACATAATAAACCATTTTACAGCCAATCCCGCTATTTACCGGGTATCTATCTTTAACAGAAAATCTTCCTTTTTATTGTAACCAGTATCCTACGTTAGTTGATTGCACAAAACCTTTGATAATTCATTCAGCCGGAAAGTTACCACTAAACTGATTCATCATCCGTAACTGAACATTTATTTGTTGCAGGTTTCATTTTTAACTGATAACTATTTCTGTGTCTTTCAATGATCGCTCATAGACACCGCTTTTAATATCTTCTACCCATTGTGTGCGGTTAAGAAACTCTTTAAAAGGCTTATTTTTTGGCGTTTCAGTGAAAAGCGCTTTAATGCAATTCAAACCATTGCCTGCCGCATATTCCTGCAATTCAGTTAGAATAAAATCTTCCACATTTCTGCCTAACACCCTGCAACTTAACAGGAAGGTTTCTACCACAAGGGCTGGTTGTTCTTCCTTTGCCAATACAAGTCCTACTATGCCATAATCTCCAAAGCGATCCTTTACCTGGATTACCCAGTTGATGGGATTCTGCTCCATTGCTTGTACCATTTCTTCCGGGGTTTTCCTAATGCCGTTTATGTTGAACTGATTTGTACGCATCGTGAGCTGAACCGCCCGTTCCATATTGGTTTCATTCAGCGGAAGTATATTGACCTCCAGGTTGAGGGATTTAATAAAATCTGCCGCGGAGTCATATTTTACCTGCTCTTGTTCCCGTTGCTTTTGTACTTTATACATGTAGTTCCGCTGCTTGTCTTCCTCCGTGATCCTAAAATAATCGAAGGCCCATATATGATTTAAATAACCTTCAAGATCAGCCTCGTCTTCCGGCAACATCAATGAAAGCACTTCAGGCTGGCGCAATGCCATCTGCTCTACTTCAAACTCATTATCATCCACAAAAATAAAACTATTCGCACCCAGGTTCAATTCCCTGGAAATTGATAAAAGATTATCCGGTTTAGGCTTCCAGTTAAGGCGATGTGCAGCAATATGTTCCCGCTTCAATTTCATGCCGGGATGCTGGTCAAATACTTCCCAAACATCCGCTTCATTATTTTTACTGCATAAGACAAGCAGGAAACCCTCATCATATTTTTTTATAAAAAACTCCTGTAAACGGCTAAAGTTGGAATCGATCGTTACGTTTGTCGGCCCCAACTCGCCACAGATCCCCTTCCATAAAGTATTATCGCAATCCAGTGCCACTACTTTATAATTTGGACCTTTAAATGCATTAACCTTTCGGGCTAAAAAGGTACCGAGTGCCGCATAATATTCTTCGGTGAAAGGCATGTGGCCCAGGTGATCGGATTCTGCATCAAATATTTCTTCTACGTTGTATAAAGCAGCTACGTGTTTAAGATCCAGCAAATGAAATCCGGGGAAATTTTTAAGAGCAAGTTCCAGGTTATCATTCAACCTGCTAATATGGTCTGCCACTGTTTCATTTACTGCGGAACTATTTAATAGCGGAACTATTGCAACCAGCAGCGGCGCAAATCTTTTTTTGCCAAAATGTGTGACCGCTTTAATTAACTCTTCATGGGTTTCATCCAAAAATTCTATTTGTTGAAGTGGAGTCAGCGCCCGCTTTTCCCGCAGCCAATCATCCAAACGAATAAAGAGTGCGTTGATGCCTCCGTTCTTATTTAAAGCGCTTTCTGCATTTAATAATTGTTGAAATACCTGGTTATATGGCGCAAAAGAAACGGCGATATTCAACTCTAATTCTTTGCTCCAATATTCAATAAATTCCTCTACCGGCTCTATCACAAATGAAGCACAAATGTTTAAAGATAAAGGCGCATCATCCGGCACAGAAGCTGCTGACTGCTTCCATTCTCCATATTCTTCAATAGTTTGATCAATCCCATTAGCAGCCTTGTTCAACAACTCAACAAAATCATTAAGAAATATACTCATAGATGCCTCGGTAAATAATTTGGAATTATAACTGAGGTAAAGATCAAATGTTTTTCCGGCAGGTTCAACGTCAAGTTTAAAATCGAGAACTGATTGAAAAAGGTCTTCCTGCAATGATTGAACGGGCTTGATATCAATGCCGGTTCCAGCCCAAAGCTCAGCCGTTGTTTTACTATTCCCTTGCATACTATTTTGCAGGTGGAAATTGAGCATGGTGTCAAAAAAAGGATTTCTTGAAATATCACGCTCCTTTATACATTCCTCTACCATCAAGTCGAATGGATAGTCCTGGTTGTTATAAACCATTGCCAGCCCATCGTTTGTATTAGCCAGGTAATCTTTTAATTTTTGTTTTGGATCGGCAGCTATTTTTATAGGCAGAAAATTAATAAACACACCAATCAAGTCTTCAATATCAATATGACTGCGGCCGGAGCTCAATGAGCCAATTACAACCTCGTGCTGACCGCTATAACGTGCTACAATTAATCCATATAAGGCAAATAATAAATTGTTTAATGACATGTTTTGTACTATCGCTATTTTGCGCAACTCAACACTCAATGTTTCTGGCAAAGAAACATGTAGCATGGCGCCAAAAAATGATAACACTTTGGGTCTTTCAAAATCAAGTGGGAAGTCTAATTTAGGAACACCTTCTTTATACTGTCCTCTCCAATATTCTCCCTGGGTTGTGTAAGCCGCTGCATGCCAGGCAGCATAATCTTTATATTGGATCGGCAACTCCTTGAGATCAATCTTGCTTCCAAGTTTGTAGTTTTTATAAAAATGCAGGAACTCTCTTATAAAAATTTCCCTGGACCATCCGTCACTGATGATGTGATGGATGTTAAAAGCGAGCACATATTTTTCGGCTCCATTCTGAAATAACGTGGCTCGTAAAAGCGGCCCTTTTGAAAGATCAAAGGCAAGCCGTGCATCTTCCTTTAACCAATTTTTTATAAAACTTTCAGCATCATTTTTATTGGTAAGATCGATGTGTTTAATTTTAAACCCGGCGTCTTTGACCGTCAATACTTTTTGGAATGTCTTTCCATTTATTTCCGCAAATACTGTCCTCAATATTTCATGCCGGTCAATCACCGCATCAAAGGCTTGCTGAAAAACAGCGGGTTCAATTTTTCCTTCCAGCCCGAAAACACTTGAAACATTATATGCTTCTGAACCATCTTTAAAATGGCTCAATATCCAGAAACGTTCCTGGGCATGTGATAAAGGATAATATTCCTGTACCGGTAAATGGCCGATTGGAGTGAAGTTAGATTGCTTCTCCGAACTAAGCGCTTTCGCCAATTTCTTAATGGTAGGATTTGCAAATATTGTCCCAACATCCGTTTTAATGTTTACCAATTTATGGAGCCTGGTGTTTAACTGAACCGCATTCAAACTATGCCCACCCAATTCAAAAAAATTATCGTTGATACCAACACGATCTACATGTAACAGCTCCTGCCAGATGGCGGCAAGTTTAGCTTCGAGTTCATTTCCTGGTGCTACATATTCATTGGTTAGTAGTTCACTGGCATCAGGATCTGGCAGAGCTTTCTTATCTATTTTACCATTCGGGGTCAATGGCATACTTTCCAACTCTACCCACAACTGCGGTATCATAAACTCCGGCAATTTGCTTTGCAGGCATTGTGTGATCTCCTGTTTATCGAATGATCTTATTATATCTTCTTTTACCACATAACCTACCAGTCGTTTGTGACCCTGGTTATCTGCTCTTGCTAATACTACTGCCTGTTTGATGGATTCGTTTTGCATCAGCACGGTTTCTATCTCTCCTAATTCAATCCTGAATCCTCTTATTTTTACCTGGTCATCTTTTCTTCCCAGGTATTCTATATTGCCATCCGGTAACCATCTTCCCAAATCCCCTGTGCGGTACATTCTGGATGCTGGATGCTGGATGCTGGATGCTGGTGAATGGATGCTGGATGCTGGATACTGGATGCTGGTGAATGGATTGGGTACGAACTTTTCTTTTGTCAGTTCTTCCCGGTTTAGATAACCTCTTGCAAGTCCGTCTCCTGCTATGCAGATCTCGCCTGCAACACCTACCGGTAACAAATTGTCTTCTTTACTTATAATATATACCTGTGTATTACTAATCGGTTTACCTATTAAAATTGGTTCATTCTCCTTTATCCGGTAAATGGTGCTATAGGTGGTGTCTTCTGTTGGTCCGTATAGATTTCTTACTTCTATTCTTTGGGTATCCAATCCCTGTTGCACATGGTATGGGATGGGTTCTCCTGCCATGTTGATCACAGTTATATTATTGAGATCGGTGCCTTCTTTTAATAAATGCTCGATCACTACCGGTACACTATTGGTAAGCACCTGTTCATCTTGTGGAAGCCATTTGCCGATGTGCAAACCGTTCTCTATTACCCTTACCGGCTTACCTACACTTAATGGATAGAATATTTCAAAGATGGAAAGATCAAAGCACATAGAAGTAGTGGCGTATACTATTTCGAATTTGCTGCTCGCAAATTCATCTTTGCTCCAGTTGAGAAAGGCTGACAGATTGCAATGTTCGATCATTACTCCCTTTGGTTTGCCGGTTGATCCTGAGGTATAGATCACATAAGCCAATTGATTGGCATCTATGTTTGTTTGCAGGTTGCTCTTATCTTCCTTACTAATCTGTTCCCATGCTGTATCTATTTCTATGATATCGACACCTGATGTTGTTTGCAATTTTTCCCGGCTTGCTTTGCTGCTGATCACAATTTTGGCCGCAGTATCTTCCAGCATATAACTGATGCGTTCTTGTGGATATTCCGGATCGATAGGTACATAAGCCCCGCCTGCTTTTAAAATTCCAAGCATCGCTATGATCATTTCCATACTGCGTTCAACACAAATCGGTACAAGCGTTTCTTCTCTTACTCCTTTGGCCTTTAGATAATTTGCTAACTGATTGGAGCGTTCATTTAGCTCCTTGTACGTTAGCTCCTTTTCCTCAAACTTTAATGCTATTGCAGCCGGCGTTTTTTCAACCTGTTCTTCAAAACGTTTCACCAATGACCTGTTGTCCGATATTATTTTGCCTGGAACACTGAACTTCCCGATCAATGAAAATTCCAATGGAGGTAAAGCGCTGACATCATCAACAGCATTCTCCAACATGTTTGGAAATTGCTCAATGATGTGCAGGAGGCGGTTAGTCAAAAGTTCTACCTCCTTGTCGCTAAAATAATTATTGCCATAATCCACATATAGTGCTAACGGCAAATTGGCGCCATACTCACGCCAGCAAAGTTGTAAAGGATTGCGTTCATGGTTACAGCTAATGCGGTGAATGGATGTTTGCAGTTGTTCACCAAAATCCAACAAAAAATTCAGCGGCTCATAGTTAATGCATATTTCATGCAAATACCCAGTACCCTCTTGTACTTTTATTTCCCGGGCAAGATCACCAATTGGATAATCCTGGTGACGGTAATCAACTCTTTGCGAACGGGTGATCTCGTTGATTAGATCTTTTACCTTTTGATCCTTTTCAAATACACCCCTAAATGGCAAAATGCCACTGAACATACCAACAATATTGCGTAGCTTTTTTGAATTTCTTTTATGAATGGGAATGCCGAAAATAAATTCGGACTGGTCGGTGATCTTACCCAAATAAATAATGAGCGCCGCGATGGTTAAATGCTGTAAGCCTGACTTGGTAGCCAGTTGCAGTTCCTTGAACATCCCCCTTTTTTCAGGAGCAATATCCAGGATATAAGTGCTGCTTATGCTGCCATCAATGGATTGATGTGAGTATTTGGCCTGTAATATCCTTTCAGGCGGAACGCCTATTTTTTCTTTCCAGTAGGCGGCGTCTGCTGTGTAATTTTCAGATGTAAAATATGCTGCAGCTTTCCCTGTTTCTTCCAGGTACGATGGGTAAGAAAACTGCAAATTGGTTTCTTCTACCAGTGATTTATACTTCTGTGCCACATACTGCACAAATACGATAAAGCCGTAGCCGTCTGTTATTAAATGATGGAACCTTCCAAAGTACCAATATTCGTCTGCTGCTATTTTTAGCAGGCAGTTTTCAAACAGCAGCTTATCTTCTTCCAATGCAAAAGCAGTATTGAACTGCTGTTGCATCCATTGAAGTGCTGCCTGCTTTGGATCCGGATGGCTGGTAAAGTCCTGTTCTTCCAGCGTTGCCTTGTTGAAGTCCTCTTCCAGGTAACATAACGGCTCCGTGCCATCGAAGAAAAATCTTATTTTAAATGCATCAAATACTTCTGGAATTGATTGAATCGCCTCCCTTATCTTCTCCTTATCTAAACTTCCCTTCAGCCGGATATAACCCCCAATATTATAATGGGCACTACCTGCATTGATCAACTGATCCGTGTAAACGTCCCGTTGTGCCGGATGGAGGGGTAAGAATGTTCTTTCCATGTATGGTGTTCACTATATTCTTTTATACTTATTGACCATTGACCATTGACGATTGACGATTGGCCATTGCCCATTGACTATTGCCCATTGACCATTGCCCATTGACCATTGACCATTGACCATTGACCATTGACCATTGCCTATTGACCATTGCCCATTCACCAAACTACTCCACTTCTGCCATGGCTTGTCTTTTATCGTACAACAGTTCTTTTTCTCCGAATAATCTTTCTGCTCCCATACCTCTG
>JBDSAP010000274.1:0-5291 GCA_039922055.1 Ferruginibacter sp. | reverse complement strand
CAAGGTTCAGGAATGTGCGCAAACAGGAAATGGATTTTCTCCGCGGCTATGCGATAGGCATCGGTGGTGGAAGAGGAAATGTATCTAACGGCGAGCTGGTTGGCGATGCGCTCAGAGAAAGTATCCTTCATCCTGAATTAGGCAACTGGCATGTGAGCAGTTGGATGATGGGGGAGTGTGTACCGCTCGAAAAAAATCATGTACGGCTCCACAAAGATCTTAAAGATAAATACGGCATACCGCAGCTAATAGTATCCTGCGAATGGAGTGAGAATGATGATAAGATGGTAGCAGATTATGTGCAGCAATCAACAGAAATGTTTGAAAAAGCCGGCTTCACCAACATCAAAATAGAAGATACAAAGTCGCCACCCGGTGCTGATATTCATGAAATGGGCGGCGTACGAATGGGCCATGATCCAAAAACATCTTTTCTCAATAAATGGAACCAATTGCACTTTTGCAAAAATGTTATTGTCACTGATGGCGCGTGTATGACATCAACAGGCACACAAAATCCCACCCTCACGTACATGGCGCTCACGGCACGTGCGGTTGATCATGCGGTGGAGGAAATGAAGAAGAAAAATATTTAGAAGTGTCAATGGTGAACGGTGCCGATTGTGAATGGTGAATGGTGAATTGGCAAAGCTCAATGTGGATTTTTAAGAAGGCTTTGTTTACCAACATTTGTATTTCAATTAAGCATTGTTGTGTTATTTTAATTCCGATTTTTCGGAACTCACTTGTACATTTTCAGCAATGGGCAGCAGTTGAAATACATCTTCCAATTAAATAAGAATAATTGAATAACAAGGTTCTAAAAGTTTACAGTATTGACTATTAGCCTTGGCATATTTTCACGCAAAGCCGCAAAGTAGTACAAGGTAAGAACGCAAAGAAGATGAAAACAGACTTTGCGGCTTTGCTTCTTTTCATTCTTTGCGTGAAATTCTAAAGTAAGCGACATTGATTCACCATTCAAAACGAAAATCTAAATAAATGAAAAAATGTTTTACACTTGCCATATCGCTAATGGTGTTATCCGTCACCGGAATTGTCGTTGCCCAAAAGCCTTTATACACAGCTCCCTTAGGAGTACAGGCTTATACGTTTCGTAAAAGCTTTCCCATTGACATAGCTAAAACTTTAGACACTATAAAGATGATGGGCTTTACAGAAATTGAAGGTAGTGGCGGCCGCATAAGTCCGCAGGAATTTAAAAAGCTCTGTGATGCAAGAGGTATCAGTATCCCATCTACCGGCGCTGGTTATGAGCAGTTAGTAAAGTCTCCCGATTCTGTTGCCTACAAAGCAAAATTGTTAGGCGCCAAATATGTAATGTGCGCCTGGATACCACACGACAAAGGTGTGCTTACGCTGGAGAACGCAAAAAAAGCGGTGGAAGATTTTAACAGGGCAGGAAAAATTTTAAAAGACAGTGGTCTCACCTTCTGCTACCATGCGCACGGATACGAATTTCAGCCTTATGAAGATGGAACCTTATTGGACTATATTTTCAAGAACACCAATCCTGAATATGTGTCTTTCGAGATGGACATTATGTGGATACATTTCGGTGGCGGCGACCCTGCGGGATTGTTAAGAAAGTATGGCAACCGTTGGAAACTGATGCACATAAAAGATCTGAAAAAGGGAGCAAAGAAAGATCTTACAGGGCTCACTACACCTGAAAACGACGCGATTTTGGGAACAGGCGAACTGGATATTCCAGGCATATTGAAAGAAGCAAAGAAGGTTGGTATTAAACACTATTTTATTGAAGACGAAAGCCTCGACCCCGTTTTGCAAGTGCCACAAAGTATTAGATATCTGAAGAGTTTAACGGAGTAACCTGGCGGCAACAAACTTTTTAAATCTCAGCCTTTGAATCATTGCACAAATTATTAATTTGAAAATGGTGCAATTATTAACGCTTATTTTGTGTCTGTCATTATTTTATATCATCACCAACTGTATAAAATAAATTTGTATAAGTATCACTTGTTAACTAAATGGTGATCTTAAAAATGCTGCTGTGCCAAAATCAACTGTGTTATTAAGCCGCTTGTTTTATTTACGATCACTACTGCTGTGCATTACTATTTTATCTGCAAATGCGAAGGCGCAATTGTGCAGTGGTAGCCTTGGCGACGCGGTCGTCAATATAACTTTTGGTTCGGGCGGCGGCCCATCGAGCTATGTACCGGCTAACAGTTATACCTATTTTTCTTCGCCGTGTCCGGATGACGGATTTTATACCGTTACTAATCAAACCTCCAATTGCTTCGGAGACTCGTGGCATACTGTATCTTCCGATCATTCCGGGGGAGGCGCCTTCATGCTGGTAAATGCCTCTTACACACCTGGCGATTTTTTTATAACAACCGTTACAGATCTCTGCCCTAATACCACCTACGAATTTGCTGCATGGATACTGAATGTAATGAAGCCGCTCAGAAGCATCAGACCTGATATTACATTCAGTATCGAAACTCCCGCTGGTGTACAATTAAGTACTTTCAACACCGGTAATATTGATGTTACCGGAAGCCCGGTTTGGAAACAATACGGACTGTTTTTTACCACTCCGCAAAACAATGCGGTGATCGTTTTAAGGATGACCAATAATGCTCCCGGCGGAATTGGAAACGATCTTGCCCTTGACGATATCACATTTCGCCCCTGCGGATCAAAGATCAGTGCAAGCATACTCGGTAATAATTCGGACACCGTAAATGTATGTATTGGCAATACTAATGTGTACCAGTTCAATGCCTCCTTATCCTCCAGCTATCAATTGCCTTTATATCAATGGCAGTTAAGCACCGACCGGGGCATTACATGGAATGATATCGCAGGTGCAACAACGCTAACTTACACCAGGCAACCTACCCTTGGCGATGGCAATTACTGGTACCGTCTTGCGGTAGTGGAAACCAGTGTTGCATCCATTCGTTCCTGCCGCATTGCATCTAACTCCGTAATTGTTAATGTACATCCCCAACCAATTACAAATGCCGGCCCGGATAGGGTAATGGTGATGGGGAACCCTATTACCCTGGATGCAAACGCAGATGGAGAGCAAATAAATTATTCCTGGTCTCCGGGCAGTTACATGGATGATGTTAATAAACTGCAGCCAGTTGTATCACCTATTGCCGACATTGGTTATACACTCTATGCACAATCCGTTTATGGCTGCGCAAATCAGGATGATATGAAGGTGAAAGTTGTAGCCGGCATATTTGTTCCCAATGCATTTACACCAAATGCCGATGGCAAAAACGACAACTGGAAAATTCCTTTTCTCGATCCTTCTTTCCGGGGAGAGGTGAGTGTCTTTAATCGCTGGGGACAATTGGTTTATGCATCGGCCGGTTCCGTAGTATCGTGGGATGGAAATTTCAATGGCGTGCCGCAAGCGCCGGGCGTGTATGTGTATATGATCAGCTTCAAATCAGGATATTTGAAAAATAGGAGGGGTACCTTAACGCTGATAAGATAAGCCCCTACACAACATACTATTTTACCTTTGACAAGCCGGATAACAATTCTTCGGCATCTTTCGTATAGTTCTTTAAAAGATTTTGAGCAGTATAGGTAATGAATTGAACCGTGCCTCCTGCATGCGAATAATAATATCCATAATACGTTACTTTCATTCCTTTCATGGTTCCATTCATTTGAATGAAGAGCACTTTTAAATTATTTACTGTTCTGTATTCCTCGCCGGCAACAACAATATCCGGTGCTACCTCCTTAGCATTCGACAAAGCAATATCCTTCAGTGATTCAAGAGGTATTTCTATTTTTTCTGAAATCATCATCGCATATAGATCCTGCCCTTTTAATTGAATCTCAAACTCTGCGGACGGATTATTTTTTGATTTCCCGAACTGCCATTTTTTGGGATCCAGCCACACACCAATACCTTCGCATTTTGTACTCTTTAGTAAAAAAGAGGCATTTATATTCTTGTAAACTTTGTTTGGATTTGTCTTGATTTCTCCGACACTATCAGGGGCTTTGGAATATTTCCAGGTGCCATCATTATACAAGATGACCTCTTCGCCTTCATCTGTAACTGCTTTTTTTTGTGCCTGGCAAATCAGCGATAAAATGAGGCATGCAAACAGCAAACGTAATTGTTTCATGGGTAGTATTTTTTAAACTGGTATTGATATGTACCCATTAAAGAAACAAATTATTACGCAATTATTCAAAACGATTTATAAAAATAGAAAAAGGCTCGGAAGCTCCCCCTGAACAAACAGTATTTAATAAAATGCCCGATGAATAGCAACATGTTTTGGCCCCGAGAACAGGTACTTCCCAGGCAAGTCTCTTCACAATTAAATCGATGACATTAAAAGCTAACTCTGAAGGACTTGCCGTGACAGCAGAAAAGATGCGCCGCTTCAGCTGGAATCCACGGCGAGTCCTGCCACGGACAGTCTTTATATTTGAATACCATAATAGCAGAGACTCGCCTTAGAATAAAAATGGTACAAGCGTCGCTTGCCCTAAGGATGAAATCAACTAATTCTTTTTAATTCTTTTGCTCAAACTTATCAATAGCTACCCTAATGATCCTGGGCATTTCTTCAGATTGAACCCAGAGTGTGAGCTTGCCATTTTTACCTTCGATGGTAATAGTTGCATGCATCTCTTTTCCATCGTCGTTGAAAGTTGCTTTTAAAATTGTGGCGCCTTCTATAAAGGGTGTTTTCCAATTGCAGGTTTCAGAAGTTATTACAGCGGTCATTTTATGATCTCCGGGAGTGATGGTGATATCCGGCCTGGTAAGATCGATCACGGTGTTTTCCTCAACGGTTCTTTCGACCGTGCTATCTGCGCCGAGGTATTCTGTTTTTGAAGAGTTGATAATAAAATTTTTATCACATTGCGCAAAGCTTGCAACATGGCAAAGCAGCAGGAGAGTAGCAAGAAAGGAGATCTTTTTCATTTTATAAAGTTTACATGATGGTTGGATGCACAAAATGCAACATTGGTTACTAATATTTAAAGTAATTATATTGAAAGGTAAATTAAGCGTATGGCCGGAGAGGGGATGACTGTCACCCAGGAATGTGATTTGTGCATTTGTGAAAAGTTTGGAGAGAAGATGATATTGTTAGCATTCATGCAAGAATGCAAACCCTAAAAGTAAAGCGACTAAAAAACTATGTAGCAGCACAGGCGGGCCAGTATTGGACACTGGTAAACCATCACAATATGCTGCGAGTTAATGCCGAAAGTATACGACAAGCCAACAAATGCATGCTTGA
>JBDSAP010000273.1:0-3582 GCA_039922055.1 Ferruginibacter sp. | reverse complement strand
CTTCATCTTCAGTAGGAATAAAACCGGAGGGCTTGTTTTTAAACAGGAGAAATAGTCCCACGAATAAACACACCAGCATAATAAGCACCATTGGAGTAGCCCTGATCCATTTGCCAACTCCCCTCGTATAGGATGCATTTATTTTACCAAAGCCCCTGTTGAACGATGCAAAGAACTTTTCGACCATATTCTTTTTAGCGGTTTCATCTTTGGAAGGTTTCAATAAAAGAGAGCACAATGCAGGCGTAAGGGACAGCGCCACAAACGCTGAGATGATTACGGATACTGCAATAGTAATGGCAAATTGCTGGTATAAACGACCAACGATACCGGGGATAAAGCCAACCGGTACGAACACGGCAGCAAGGATAAGGGCGATTGCTATCACAGGCCCGGAGATATCATTCATCGCCTTCCTGGTTGCTTCTTTAGCAGAAATTTTTTCTCTATCCATATAGTGCTGCACCGCTTCTACCACAACGATTGCATCATCCACCACTATACCGATAGCAAGCACAAAGGCGAAAAGCGTTAATGTATTAATGGTAAATCCGAATGGAATGAAAAATATAAATGTACCGATGAGTGAAACCGGGATGGCCAATACAGGTATAAGCGTGGCCCGCCAATTCTGAAGGAAAAGAAATACCACCAGGATCACCAGCCCAAGAGCAATCAACAATGTATGTACCACTTCATTGATGGACACTTTTACCACGGAAACCGTCTCTAGTGGTACTACATAATCAATGTCTTTTGGGAAGCTTTTTTTTAACTCAACCAACGCTTTTGTGATACCATCATAGGTTTCCATTGCATTAGAGCCGGGCGCCTGGTATATCAAGACAAAGGCGGCAGGTTTGCCATTTACAAAGGCGTTGCTGCCATAATCAAATTTACCTAATTCCACCCGGGCAACATCTTTCAGGTATACGACCGTGCCGGTTGAAGGTGCTGTGCGAACAATTATATTCTGAAAATCTTCGATGGTGTTGATACGGCTATTGGTAAGTACACTGTATTCAAATGTTTGTTGATAAGGCTGTGGATTGCCTCCGACAGTTCCGGCTGCTACCTGCAAGTTCTGTTCGGTAAGTGAGGCCATAATATCACCGGCAGTCATTTCAAGACTGGCCAGTTTTTGCGGGTCTAACCAGATACGCATACTAAAATCATCGCCCCTTGAAAGAATATCGCCCACTCCTTTTACCCGTTGCAAAGCATCCTTCAGGTAAATATTCGCATAGTTGCCGATAAAAGCGGCATCATGTGTACCATTGGGCGAATAAAGCGCCATTGCCATCATGATACTGGGAATACGTTTACGTACGGTAAGCCCCAAACGCTTTACCGCATCGGGCAGAGTAGGCTGAGCCACGCTCACCCGGTTCTGCACATCAAGGGCTGCAATATTTACATCTGTTCCAATTTCAAAATTTACATTGATAGAACTCTGGCCGCTCGAAGTACTGTTGCTGGAAATATAGGTCATGCCCGGAGTACCGTTCACCTGTGTTTCGATAGCAGTGGTAGTTGTTTGCTCCACCGTTTGTGCATCGGCCCCGGTAAAGCTTCCGGAAATTGAAACGGTGGGGGGAGTAATATCGGGATACTGTGCTATTGGCAAGGTGGTCATTGCGATAAGGCCCACCAATATTATCACCACAGAGATCACTATAGCCGTTACCGGTCTCTTTATAAAAGTATCTGCTATCATTATTTTATTTCTTTAATAACTCACCTGCGTTTAACCAATATGTCGTGTCTATTATTTCTTTTGTGCCGGCCCTGCTGGTGCGGCCGGAGGGGCTGTAGTGATTTGGGCGCCCTCTCTTAAATTCTGAACGCCTTGCACTACTACTTTTTCTCCCTTTTCTAACCCGGTTTTAATAATGATATCAGCGCCTATTTGTTTGCCAGGCACCACTTTTCGTTGCGACACCTTATTGCTATCGTTTGGTACATAAACAAAATATTCGCCCAATTGCTCTGTGATCGCTTTATTAGGGATAAGGATAGACTGCGTGGAAGCATTGTTCTTCACCTTTGCTGTACCTGTCATCCCGGAAATGAGCTGGCCTTTAGGATTAGGAAATAACAGCCTCGCCTTGATAGTACCAGTTTGCGGATCCACTGTGCGATCCAGTAAATATAATTTGCCTGGATAAGAATACGCTTCGTTGCCAAAAGCGAGCGTAAAAGTTGAGTCGCCGGGGCCGGATGGTTTCTGACTCAGCAGGCTCGTGAAACGAAAGATTTCTTTTTGATCTATATTAAAATCCACCGCCAGTTCTTTGTCAGATGATACCGTATTGAGAAGAGTTTGACCAGCAGAAACAGCGGCTCCCGTTTTTACCGCGGAGATCCCAATCACGCCATCAAAAGGCGCATATACCTTTGTGTACCGAACACTCGTTTGTACTGCCTGGATATTTGCCTTAGCTGCTTCTGCTTGTTTCCTTGCCACTTCCAAAGCTGCATCCGCATTGTCAACCAACTGCTTTGCGACTGCATCATTTTTATCCAGCTCATGATAGCGATTTGCGTCTTTTTGTGCCTTGTTCAAATTAGCTTCCTGTAATTGAAAATTAGCTACTGCCTGCTGGTAGTTAGCTGAATACAACTGGGCATCTATTGAATAAAGTAATTGCCCCTTCCTTACCCGGTCCCCATCTTTAAAATGAACGCCGATAATAAACCCACTCACCTGCGGCCGGAGCTCTACCTGGTTGAGTGCTGTAACTGTCGCAGGATATTCATCGTAATAAACGGCATCTGCTACCGTTACTTCCTGCACGGTTACCTGGGCTGGAGGTGGCGCCGGTGGAGGGCCTGCTTGTTTAGCTCCGCAGGCCGTAATAAAAAAAAGCGCTATTAAAGCCGGGTATTTTGGTACTTGTTTCAAATACATGTGTTCGATTTTAAATTAACCTGGTTGTTATGCCAGTATAAAAATTTTAGTAAACAATTTGACCCAATGTTCTTTGCACATCGATCTTACTTGTGAGCAACTGGTACAGGGCTGTATAATAATTTATTTCGGATGTGCGCAAGTCAGTTTCAGATGTGATCACTTCCAGGTATGTTTTAATGCCCGATCTGTATTGTAGCTGTATCACATCGTACACCTCTTTTGCCAGTGCAACATTTTCTTTTAATGCGAGATAATTTTGCAGGTTGCTTTTATACATTGCTATTGCCTGAGAATAATCTGCATTGATACTGTTTTGCAAACTGATGATGTCAAGATCGTTTCGCACCAACTCCAGTTCGGCTGCTCTTATATTTGCCTTCCTTTTTCCACCCTGGAAAATGGGAAAGCTAACGTTTAGCGCCGCAAATGAATTGGGATAATTATTGGTATAAATTTTACCGAAATTATTATTTTGATAATTGAGGTTATATGCTCCGTTCGCCGCCACGGTAGGGAGGTAACTCCACTTGTTATATTTCAGGTTGTATTGCAGCAAACGCTTTCTTGTTTCAAGCAACTGAAATTCTATCCGTGAACTATAGTTAGGTTTTTGCAAAGTATCTAATGCGATCTCCCTTTCCATCTGCAAGCTATCATACACAATATTC
>JBDSAP010000272.1:0-6066 GCA_039922055.1 Ferruginibacter sp. | reverse complement strand
AAACTTGTCCATGTTTCACCAGGCATTAATGGCAGTAACCTTTCACCAATCCTTTATCCAGGGGAAAACATTGATACTGATTTCGGAAACAGGGAGACGGCAAAAAATCTCATTCAAAAATTCTTGCCAAACCGTCTATAGCGGTCAAATGATATTCTTTTGTATAGTGACATAAAACGTACTTCCCTCACCGGGAACAGAATCTACCCAAATTTTACCATTGTGCAAGGCTGCTATTTTATTGCAATGCGAAAGTCCGATACCTGAGCCTTCGTATTCAGCTTTACCATGCAGGCGCTGGAAAATCATGAATATTTTTTCTTTGAATTTTGGGTCAATCCCAATCCCATTGTCACTAACGGAAAATTCCCAATGGGACCCTTTATCCAGGGCCGAAACCATAATTTCAGGAGTTACTCCTTTCTTCCTGAATTTAATGGCATTTACCAACAGGTTTTGGAACAACAGCTTTATCTCGGTGGCATATCCTTTAATAATAGGCAGATCGGTACTTTTAACCGAGCTATTGCTTTCTTTAATTGCCACGTCAATATCCTGTGCCACCGTATTGAAAAGTTTGTTGCAATCGATAGTAGTCAATTCTTTTACACTGCCTATCCGGGAAAATTCCAGGAGGTCATTGATCAACACTTTCATTCTCTCTGAAGCATCGCTTATAAAATGAAGATATTTATCTGCCTGTGCATCCAGTTGGCCTTTATATTTTTTTTGCAGTATTTCAACAAAGCTGGTAGTGGTTCGTAATGGCTCTTTCAGATCGTGAGATGCCACATAAGCGAATTGCTCCATTTCCTGGTTACTGATCATCAATTTCTTATTGGACTCGTCAGCTTCGCCCCTGGCTCTTTCTGCTTCTATGCGTGCGTTACTTTCTTTACTATTCAATTTAACCAGCTCTTCTGTTTGCTTTTTTACCTGTTGCTCCAAAATTATTTTCTGGTTCTTAATGTTATTAATACGATACCTGAAAATTCCCACCACGAGGCTTGCAATAGTAATTAGCAGTAGTAATATAAACCACCATGTTTTCCAAAAAGGGGGCGTGATGATAAGGCGTATGTAAGTTCCTTTTTCATTCCAAATCCCATCATTATTACTACCCTTTACTCTAAAAACGTACGTGGCCGGGTCGAGGTTAGTATAAGTAGCCGAGCGATTTGTGCCCGCGTAAATCCAATCCTTATCAAATCCTTCCAGCATGTATGCGTATTGATTTTTTTCACTGTAAGTGTAGTTGAGCGATGCAAACCCAAAAGTCAGCACAGTTTGCTTATACGAAAGGCTAATTTGTTCTGTTTGGGAAATGGTATTTTTTAGTATTGAATCTTTGCTGCCGGGATGCTGTTCTTTATTAAAGATTTGAAAACTGGTAACATAAACAGGCGGCAGAAATTGGTTATCTCTTAAACTATCGGGGTGAAAATAATTAAAGCCATTAACACCCCCGAAGAACAGGTAGCCATCTTTATTTACAAATGAACAATTGTTTTTGAATTCCAGGCCCTGTAAACCATCGTCTATATTATAATTGCGGCTTTTTTTTGTAACAGTATTAAAGGCTGCAATACCATTGCCGGTGCTTAACCACAATATACCATGATCGTCTTCTTCAATACTTTGTATTAAGCTGGCAGGCAATCCATCTTCTTCCGTAAAGGTGATCATCTTTTCCTTTGCCTTATCAAATTGATTTAATCCGCCGGCAGTTGCTATCCACAAATACCCTTTTTTGTCTTCGTATATATGATTGATCTCATTATGACTGATACTCTTCGTTTCATGGATGCTATGCTGGTATTGTATAAACTTGCTGGAGCCAACGTTCAATTTATTCAGACCATCATCCGTCCCGATCCATATATTGCCGTCCTTATCCTGCATCAGGCAGTTGATAAAATCGCTGCTAATGGATCCCTTGTCTGTATCCAAATGGATGTAGTTGCCAATTATATTGTATTTGCTATCCAAAAGATAAACGCCGCCGCCCCAGGTTCCAACCCAGAAATTCGCATCCCGGTCTTTTAGCAAACAATTAACCGAGATTTCAAATTGACGCTCTTCCCTGTTCATGATACTAATATGCTTCCTCACTTGTCCTTTGCGGGTGTCGAAAATATCAAGACCTCCGCGGTGATAACCCAATGCGAGCAAATCATCACCTGCCTTTATAACCGAAATAATGAAATTATTGCGAACAGGACTGCTTTTCTGAGGGGTGTGATTGTAATGCGTAAATAATTTTGTATTTATATTAAAGCGGTTTAATCCGCCTCCATCAGTACCGATCCATATATCCCCTTGTTCATCACCCGCTATCGACAGCACGGTAGGATTACTCAGGCTATTTGGTTTACCCGGCACCTGGGTGTGGGTATTGAACTTTTTCCCAATTACAGGTAATAAATTAGCGCCGTTTGCCCAGGTGCCTGCCCACATATTTCCAATATCATCTTTGTACAAAGTATATACAGAATTACCACTCAGGCTTTGTTGATTTGAAAGGTCGTTGACAATGGTTGTAAAACTCCCTTTTTGCCGGTTAAACACACTGATACCACCGTTCTCTGTACCTATCCATAAATTGTTGTGTACATCTTCTGCAAACGAAAGTACATCGTTGTGGGCCAGGCTGCCGGTGTTAAAAGGATCATTTTTATAATGAAAAAACTTCCGGCTGATTGAATCATAACGGGCTATCCCGCTTCCGATGGTACCTATCCAAATAGTACCCTCGTGATCCTTGTAAACGGACCTGATCCAACTGGTTTGCAACCCGCTTGTATTGGCCGGGTTGCCTTTGTAAACAACAAATTGTTGGGTTTGAGGATTGAAACAGTTGAGGCCATCTTTGGTGGCAATCCATATATTCCCACTGTTATCTTCAACCAACTGGTAGATATTATTATTGCTTAAACAATTACTGGTATTGGGTTGGTAGCTATATTGCCGGAAACTGTTGTTTTGTTGGGTAAATGAAAATAATCCTTCAGGGGTAGCCAGCCAGATCCTTCCTTTATGGTCAATCAAAACATCATTGATACTAATATTCCTGCCCGGGAGATAATGTGTAAATATTTCCTTTTTGCTGTCAAATTTATCCAGGCCACTGCCTGTTCCTATCCATAATAAACCGTTATTATCTTCGGCTACGCTATATATAAAATCATTACTGATGGAATTGATATTATCCACCGCATTCTTATATGCCTTAAATGTATAGCCATCATATTTATTCAGTCCTCCGTCTGTAGCAAACCACATAAACCCTTTACGATCTTTTAAAATATCGTTTACATGTCCCTGTGATAAACCCATGGTTGTGGAGATACGGATAAAGGAAGGGTCTGAAAGCTGTGAAGATGAATGAAGAAACAGCACCTGGCCTAATATAAACAAATAAATTTGGCGGATTTTCATTATAAAGCTTTAAAGAGCAGGAGGAAATTCAGGAATATATTAACTATAAATCGCACCCGGAAAAAGCAATTTTTCAAAGATGGTACTACTTTTTCAATAGTGTCAATTTATTTTCGGGAAATCAAGTGAGTATTGCCTGTGTAAAAAAATAAGCCGGAAAGACAGACGTTTCGAATTCTATGCGATTGTAGTGTGGCACTTCGTGAAGACACCATCCATTGATCCGGGGCTGGCAAAACTACTACTGCCATTTTATAAAACGAGACCTGAACGACCTTTGGCGCTTTGTGAACCAGCGTCTTGAAAAATGGTGCAACTGGAACAAGCGGATGAATCTGTACAAGAGCCGCCGATGGCTGAATACGTTTTATAAGAAGCAACCCGGCTTGTTTGCTCATTGGAGTGTATGCCCGGCTTACTAATTGCCAACGTTATCTTGAAGAGCCGTATGATCCGAAAACTATCGGATCGAGAGGTTCACGTGCGGTTCTGTGAGGAGCAGTGGGGTGAAATCGCCCTTGCTTACCCGACTGGGCAGTTCGTGCATTTACTTGCACGCCTTTTATTTTTATTGATGTTTTTCCCATTCCTTAAAAACAAATCTTAATGCCTCGAAATAGGCAACTACCGGTTCTGTCATGTGCGTTTCGGTTGGATAGTGTTTATACATATAATCAAGTCCAATTAAATTTTTATTTGAAATTAAGGAATCAAACATCAACAAATCCAAATGAAAAAAAGAGGAATTGCCACCTTCATTTCCATCGCTATAGAAGAGCATTTTGTTTAAAGCAGAGCCTTTTTTAAGTTTTTTGCCGGCCAATTTTAAAAGATACCTTTCGTCCCACCAAAACGATGGACTGACAGCAATGTAAGCATCAAACATATCTGGATGGGTCAACATACAATTAATAGATGAAAGTCCGCCGAAAGAGTGTCCTGCAAGAATTTTATAGGATTTCGTTTTGTAGCTTTTATCAATGGCTGGTATTAACTCGGTGTTGATAAATTTCAAAAAATTTTCATTCCCTCCGCTGGGTTTCATCAAATTACTGGTGTCGGGTTTGCCTGAATAATCAGTTATACTCACTGTTGGCGTTAAGTCTCTTCTTCGTTCTGTATTGGGTATGCCCACGATTATCATTTTAGGTATTGCGAGAACATCTGGCCGGCTAAGATAATCGGCATACCGGGCAAGAAGTTCGAAATGATTTTCACCATCCATTAAATACAACACCGGGAATCGTTTGTCTAAATTTGTTGAATCCGGTTTAGGGCAATGAATATAAATTTTACGGTCCTCATTCAAAACTTTGGAATGAATTGTTACCATTTCACTTTCCGGATATTTATACGGCTCTGTATCCTGAGCGTTCACATGTGAAACAACAAACAACAGCGAAATAGTAAAGTATCTGAGGAAATAATTTAAAAATGTCATATCGTATAATTAAAACGAGTGCATTGTAACTTGCTTCTTTGCATGACTGCTTACTCAAATATATCCGAATGTTTTTACAAGTGCCCGCATACCTTGAAAAAATAGCTGGTTTGAATGCCAATACGTTAAACCATTTTAGCGAAAGTTGGTTTCAATGTAAAACCTTCGTAAAGCCAATTTCCGTTATTTGAAAAATGCCTCGATATCTACGCCATTGTTGGTATACAGCATAGCGTCTGTTTGGCGTACCAACAATCAAAATTATTAGGTCTCAGTTGTTGGTAAACGGGGCGTCATATCTGCACCATATAAACAACGGCATAAACTCACATCATCCTAAGAATGCTATGAGTTGAAAAAACTATTATTGTAAAAATTGAAAATACTTCAGGTTGTAATGCACTCTAAAAGTTGCGGTTCTTTTTTTAAAAGGGAGTTGCGCATCAGCCACCGGTGTTGGCTACAGCCTTATTCTTTAACTCTATGCAAAATGAGAACAGATGAGTCAGGACTTTGACTTTGTAATTTTAATGTTTGGTAATCGAGTTGGATGATTTTTATTTTCCATTTTTTTTCAGAGGATTCAGTTGGGTCAAGATGTAAATAGTCCTGGTTCTCGCTAAACTTATATTTGTATTCCACTTTAAGCGTTGATTTGTTGTTTACTAAACGTTCTAAGATACTACTGCTGTCCTTTTTAAATTTTAATGACATTTGAGCAATATATTCTTTTCCGTCCATTATCCAGTTGCCGATAATCAGGTCAGTTTTTGATTGTTGGCTAAACCCATTTATTGAAACGAATAACAATAATACAACAGAATAAAAATGTTTTTTTGTACCCTTCATTGGTCCTTTTTAAATATATAATGTTCATTACTTGTAGTTCGCAGGTCGCAGCTAACGATCAGGGGTTTGTATCAGATTCCGTGAGCCCGTAACTGCTGCGATTGAACTGTGCCCATTGCTCCAATCCAGCCCAACTATTGGCAATACCAATATTAGCGGCATGTTCTTTCCCATTAGCATATTGTTTTCTCGTCAATACTTTAGCCGGATTTCTAAATACTTGTCAGTGCTCAAATTTCTTTAGTGTATTGTCTATTAAGGTTTCAATTTCTAAAAACTTTTTAGCAAGTCTTAGTACAATTTTTTCAAGATTTTTTTCTTCAAATTCTGTCCAACCT
>JBDSAP010000271.1:0-17245 GCA_039922055.1 Ferruginibacter sp. | reverse complement strand
GGATCTCATCATTAACCAATAATAAAAATCGTAGTCGTTGAAAAGAAATTTGCAGATAAAATTTTCCCCGAAATTGATCACGGTACTATTGGGTTTGTCCTTCCTGCTAAAAGGCTGTTCAGGGCAGCCTGTCGAGCAAAGCGATATAGCTAAGAAACCAGTTCAGATCAATATTGACGCAGCGAAATCCTATCAAACCATAGACAACTTTGGAGCTTCAGATGCGTGGTCGTGCCAGTTCGTAGGTAACTGGCCCGATCACAAAAAAAATCGCATTGCCGATCTACTGTTCAGCACAGATACAACTGCGAACGGTAGTCCAAAAGGTATAGGACTCTCTCTTTGGCGATTCAATATAGGTGCAGGAAGTACTGAACAAGCAGAAGCCAGCGGGATTAACGATGAATGGCGCAGGGCTCCATCTTTTCTTCAGCAAAATGGTAATTATAACTGGGCTAACCAGTCAGGCCAACAATGGTTTTTAACGGCAGCACAACAACGTGGTGTCAAACAATTTCTTGGGTTTTTCAATAGCCCCCCGGTTCAATACACGATCAATTCTAAAGCATACGCTACTGCGGGACGAAGCAATTTAGATAACACACGTTATAGGATATTCGCAAATTTTACAAAGGATGTTATTGAGGGAGTGAAGAGCAAGACCGGGATAACTTTTGATTATATAAGCCCATTCAACGAACCACAGTGGGACTGGAGCGACGGAGGGCAGGAAGGAAACCCATACAGCAATAAAGAAATAGCTGCGATCACAAAAACATTGGACAGTACTTTTTCATCCAACCAAATCCAAACAAAAATATCTGTGGCTGAAGCAGGTCACATTAAGTACCTGCTTGCAGATGAAGACAAGCCGGGAAGAGGAAACCAGGCGGATGCTTTTTTCAATGTATCATCTCCGGATTATATTGGCAACTTACCTCACGTTAAGCATACAGTTGCATATCACAGCTACTTCAGTACGTCACCCATTTTGAAAGCAGTTCAAATCAGGCAACAAGTAGCAACCCGGATTGCTTCCATCCAGGATTTGTCGTTATGGCAATCAGAGTATTGCGTGCTTGGAGATAATGACGGAGAAATAAAAGGTGAAGGACGGGACCTCGGCATGGCCGCTGCTTTGTATATAGCACGCACTATTCACACAGACCTCGCAATCAGTAATGCCGCCGCATGGCAATGGTGGATAGCTATATCACCCTACGATTATAAAGATGGACTTATATATATTGATAAAAATAAGACCGATGGAAATTTTTACGAGAGTAAGATGCTTTGGGCATTAGGCAATTTTAGCAGGTTTGTACGTCCCGGGATGAAAAGGATTGCCGCTGAGGTTGCCGGAAATGAAAATGGAAATTATTTTGTATCCGCCTATAAAGATGAACAAGCTAAAAAGCTGGTGGTTGTTCTGATAAACCCAACAAATTCACCACAAAATTTTGAATTTACCCCGCAGTCAAAACAGTTGTTTAATAAGCGTGGTAAACTTGACATCTTTACAACCAGTGACACAAAAAACCTGGAGAAAACGACGCTTTTTTCTGACATTATACCAGTGCCGGCCAAGAGTGTAACAACGTTTGTAATAGATAATGAATGATCTCAAGCATAGCAATCGTTCGGGGGCAATTTCTATTGCCCCTTCTTATTCCTGATACGCTCCCGCTTTATATCCAATATACCGCAAACAACAAAAATTCGACGCCTGACTAACATTAATGCATGACCCTAAAAATTAAGTATGGAAAAGAAAATCATTAGCAAGACTTTTCAAACATTAGCATTTTGTATTTGTATTTCACTTGTTTTTTCAATACCTGCTGCTGCTCAAAAGCATACGTTTAATTATAACGATACCGCATTCCTGCTTGATGGAAAACCTTTCCTGATGATATCAGGTGAAATTCATTACCCCCGTGTTCCGAAGGAAGCATGGCGTCACAGAATGAAGATGGCGAAAGCTATGGGAATTAATACGATTGGCACTTACGTATTTTGGAACGTACACGAACCGCAGAAAGGGAAATATGATTTTTCGGGCAACAACGATATTGCAGCGTTTGTAAAAATAGCAAAGGAAGAAGGCTTGTGGGTAGTGCTGCGGCCAAGCCCGTATGTATGTGCGGAATGGGAATTTGGAGGCTACCCGTACTGGCTACAAAAAGAAGAGGGTTTGATTGTGCGCAGTAAGGAACCGAAGTATTTAAAAGCTTACGAAAACTATATTAACCAGGTGGGAAAACAATTAGCTCCCTTGCTCGTAACCAATGGCGGCAATATTATTTTAGTTCAGGTGGAGAATGAATACGGTTCTTATGCAAGTGACAGGGAGTATATGGACATTAACCGCAAGATGTTTGTGAATGCGGGGTTCAATGGAATATTATATACCTGCGATCCGTCTAAGGATGTTGATAAGGGTTCTTTACCTGGTTTGTTTCCGGCAGTAAACGGTGTGGATAATCCGGCGCAGATGAAATCAACGGTAAGAAAATACAACAATAACAAAGGCCCTTTTTATATAGCAGAATGGTACCCGGCATGGTTCGATTGGTGGGGCGAAAAACATCACACAGTGGCGGCTGAAGGATATGCAACAAAACTGGATGCGATACTTGGCGCAGGCATTTCCATCAATATGTATATGTTTCATGGTGGCACTACACGAGGGTTTATGAATGGCGCCAATTGTTATGACACAGGCTACTTTGAACCCCAGGTAAGTAGCTACGATTATGATGCCCCACTCGATGAAGCGGGTAATGCGACAGAAAAATTTATGCGCTTCAGGGAGGTTATACAAAAACATCTTCCCCAGGGTAAAAAACTTCCTGATGTACCTGCTGCAAAAAAAACGATCACAATTCCCTCTATAACATTCCAGCAGAGTAGCAGTATTTTTAATGTGCTTCCAAAGGCAAAGCAATCAGTTAAGCCATTAACTTTTGAAGCACTGAACCAGGACTATGGTTATGTGCTATATCGAACTACGTTTACTGGTCGCAAGTCTGGGTTGTTGAAAATTAAAGAACTCCGTGACTATGCCATTGTATTTATTAATGGAAAAAGGCAGGGCATTCTCGACAGAATGCTGAAACAAGATAGCCTGCTTATTGATATACCTCCTGGCAAGGTTACGCTGGATATACTGGTTGAAAATATGGGCCGCATCAACTTTGGTCCTAACCTTTTAAAAAACAAAAAAGGGATCACTGAAAAAGTGTTACTCGGGAATGTAGAACTTAAGGGATGGCAAATGTTTTCATTGCCTTTTAATAATATCCGGTCTGTGGTTTTCGCCGATAACAAAATAACAACGGATGTACCAGTGATTAAAAAAGGCATATTCAGTTTGAAAGAAACGGGAGATACTTATCTCGACATGAGCAGTTGGGGCAAGGGCTGCGTATGGATTAACGGGCATCATTTAGGGCGCTATTGGGAGATTGGCCCCCAGCAAACTATTTATGTACCCGTAGAATGGTTGAAGAAAGGTAAGAATGAAATAGAAGTGCTTGAATTAATTAAGCCAAACCAGGATAAATTAACAAGTCTTGAAAAGCCTATACTAAGTGTTATTCCCGCGAAGAATGTAAAATAATTTTGTGTTGATATAACTTTTAGATTTTCATTTCAATCATCCAGCAGCGCCCGGGTTGCTACTTCGGTCATAGTCTTATTTATATTTTAAAGAGTAATTACAAAGTTCGGCTGATCTATCTTTTAATCTAACCGGGCTTTAAGCTTTTTATTTTCGTAAGAAGCATCGGTGAATAGTGATTGGATATTATAAGGCTCCACGTTTTGCACGAATATGCTCATTTTAATTCTTGAAAATAATTTAATCAGCATACATGAGTTGCCCGTGGTGTAAGGATGATGGTGATCTTGATATGACTATGGTGAACCGTAACGCCATGCTTTATAATCCCTATTTAATACAGAAAAATTACGGGCTATACGTGACCCCAGGTTTGGTAATCGTTTATGCGGAATGACATGGGCACTTACAGATGTTAGCGCCGATGCGCATATAGATGGCAGCGGATTAAATTTTGGCTCGTTGTTGTCTTTTCATCTCTACCTGTATTCCAATATATCACCCGGCTGGCAGTCTAGTGCTTTACAAATTGAGTCTAAAGTGCTAAAACGAATTGCTTTCGCCTTTCCCGTCTTTAAGATGGAAAGATTAGATAATGTCAAATCAACTTTTTCAGAAAGTTCATTCAGAGAAATTTTTCGCTTTGCCATCATCACGTCTAAGTTTACAATGATTGCCATAGCTTAAACAGTTAAATCGTTTTCGTTTTGAATTTCAAGTCCCTTTTTGAAAATTGTCGCAATAACATAGATTACAGCCGCCATCAAAATATACGCCTGGCTGTCGGTCCAAAACTGGTTTAAGTTGTCGGTAACAAAACCATAGTGCAGTAAACTTTTAGCTGACTGCCGGGCCATGTAACTTAAAAGTCCAATTGAAAGTGTGTAGTAACTAATTTGTGAAATCCGTCTCGAAACAAAGTTGCTGAATGGTTTTGTCAAATCAATTTTGCTCACTAGCCTGATGACTTCATAAAACAGGAACGCTTTCAAAATCGAGATAAACAGTATAAAACTATACATGCTGAAAAAAGCCCATTTACCGCGTTCATACATTTCACTTAAGTCCAGTTTTTGATAGAGATTTTTAACAAATTCAGGTTTGTAGATACTGAAAATAAAATTGACTATCAAGCCTCCGGCTTCAATGCACAAGCCAACGAAGATGAGCCAGGCGACAATTTTTAAGACTATAAATACGAAGTTGTTTGTTTTTGACATAATTGATAAAGTTTAAATCATGCCGCAAACATAATAAATATTTATTGATAAACAATAAATATAAACTCTTATTCAATAAATTATCTTTTGGTTGAATTCGTGGCTATTGTTGTGCTAATTAAAATTCTCGCCCCACCTAACGTTTTGCATTGACGATTGTTCGGGAAATGAAGCTTGTCCGGCGCGGTACAAATGCGAAATTGAAAATATGAAGAACAAGTAACAACAAAAAGCCAAATTGAAAAAACTTCTGCTGGAACCGAAGCTGATGCTGAACTACAGCCGATGATCCGATGTCAAGGATTGACTTTTGGTAATGCATTAGCGGCTGGCGTTGATCTGCCTAAGTTTAAAAGCTGCCATAGCTTCCCTGGCTCTTTCCAAATATTTTTGTTTATCAGCTTGGTACTGTGCAGATAACTTTTCTCTTACTTGACGCATGTAGTCTACTGCATGAAAATCTTTGTCTGCTGTTTTACTAATCGTCTGTTGCATAAGTTACTTCTTTAGGTGTTCTAATGTCGATTGTCTGAAAGCCAAATTTAAGATTTATTGAATTGTATTGTTTGATGCGAAAGAAATTAACCATGTGTTTAAAATTCCAGCTTACTAAACTGTCTACCTTTAGTATAGTTGAAATGGCAATGTGCTGTGCATCAGAAAGATATTTTGGTGTCAGTACACCTTCGTTAACATAACTGTCTGCAAGGTCTAACTGCTCGTTGGTAATACTTATTAGTTCAATAAACTTCGCAGGAATCGTTTCCGGCAATGTTCGAATATTCAATGGTGCATCCTGAAGTTCACCGATAGTAATGTCCGAAAGTACGATTACAAATTTTCCTTGTCGTGCCTGCTCAATAAAAGGAACTGTCCACTCGGAAAATTCTTTGTCATAATAACCGCCCCAAACAGATGTGTCAACGTAAAATTTCATGTTGCTAAGTTACAGTTTTTGCCTGTTTGTTAGGTTGGTCGATGCGCTGGCCGCTAACGGAAAGGGCTTGGCGATGTGGCGGCATTTGAAAATCGTCAGCCCGTAACCGCCGCTAAATTTATAACAAAAAGTTCATTGTTTATTATATTGCTTGGCGTTATTCGTCGGCTGGAACTGAAGCCGATAAGCGAACAAAAAGTTGAGAACATATTCGTCGCCCCGCCATATTGCCAAACCGCCTTTGTTGGCAGTTTTTCCCAGTCAAGCTATTTTGGCTTTATTTTTATACAAGTCTCTAACAACCCTTTGGAGTTTGAAATTATCAATTTGTAACGTGAATAAAAAACTCCTTGGTTTATGTAATCAATTAGTTCAAGGCTTGCTTGCTCAAATTTAATTTTCATGTTTAAAGCACAAATATCAAGCGGTGTTCCTTCTTGAAAGGGCGTTATTTCAAGACAATATTTCGGTGTCAAAACATATAAGATGATTGAATTTCCATTTAGTTCCATAAGTTGATGAAACGGATTGTCTTTAGCAAACATTGGGTTCAGGTTGGGTGAAAATCCTGGGTTGTCATTTGTCCAGAAAGGAAATTCAGGTCTTGATTTTAAAATCCTCCAATGCTTTACATTTAAGGTTTGAAAATGTAACTCCAAAAGTATTTGTGCTTCCTTCATGTCAGAGAAAGAATTGAGATGAACTTCTCTTGACTTCCTTTTGATATAAGTATCAATTTCTGATTTTTCCTCCTCACTTGGAACGTGTCGGTTGTAAGCATTTGTGATGCTAATTACTTTGTCCAAAACCCTTTCTGTGTTGCTGCGAAAATAAGGGCTTCTCAATTTTGATATGTATAACCATGTCATTAAATCCTCTACTGTTTGAGTTGATGGAGAAGTTTCTAATTCAATAGCTTTTATTATGCCGTCGTACTTTGGTTCAAACTCCTTACCTAAAGCATCTTCAATTGCAAAAGGGTCAACAAGTCTATTGTCGTTATAGAATTTCTTTTGCTTGAATATTGTATCATTCAAACCTTTCCTCTGAACTTTTGTATTGAACTTGTTTGAAAAATCAATGCAGTAAACAAAGCTTTTATTTTCCGCTTCGTCAATTTGAAACCATTTTAAATACACCCTTGGAATATAGTGTTGCTCAATTTTCTTGGTCATTAAATAAGTGTCTATAAAATTTAAGGCTGTCAAATAAAATTGCCGCCAACGTTGTATTTCCGCAATCTCATTTTAAAACCTGCGGCAATACAGCTAAAATAGGACCTATTTGTGAAAGTATATTACTGTTCGGAAAGTATGCCTTCGCGTTGTTGGTGTACCTAATTAAAATTCTCTTCCTCATGGGTGCCTATCACGACCACTGCTTACACTATAATACTTCGTCAAAAGCACTTCAAACTCATCCATACTTCGTTCGTAAGGCAGATGAATACCTATAGTCTGTGGCCATTTGTATTAACGGCATGTGGTTGATTCAAATGCATGTAATTTTTGTTGAGGTTCGTGTATGATTTACGATGAGTTTTGTATTTGAAATCTTTGCCTGCGTTTTTTTATAAGATAATTTATTTCGCTACAGGCCGGTGGAGGACACCAGCCCCGGAGAGTATAATGGTTTACCGATACCAACCGCGGAAGCAAAAATAGTAACTGCAAAGAGACGATGGAAAACCCACAGAAATAAGAGTGGACACCGAGGCAACCACTATAAGATTTGATATCTTCTGAAAGGCTTGCATATAACTGATGTCACATTATCCAGCCCTGCCTTTTGCAAATACTTTTGTTACATGCAGGCCTATTTGTTAATGAAGGAAATCACTTCGTCCTTAAGTGGTGGAAGATAACGCACAATAATCGACCAGACAATTGAATCATCGATACTGTCATAGGAATGGATTAAGCGATTTCGAAAATTGACTATCATTCGAGAATTTGACAAGTCTATAAAATCAGGCTCTTTCATATACTTATTAACCGCCTCTCCAATAATACTCAATTGGCGTTCGATTGCGCTTTTGGTTTTAAGATCAGAACAATATTTGTCATACGAGTCAATGTCTTTGACAAAACTCTCGATGAGCTCAATTGAAACCAGAATATCAGACAAGAACTTTTTCTGCCTCTCCGTCATAAATCAATTCTTTTGAACGTTCAATATTAGATTTTAAGAACGGATTTCGAATAGAATTAGTAGTTAATAAATCAACCCTACGTTTAAAAAATACTTCTAGTTTATCCCATAAGGAAAGTAATGTTTCTCCCCTGTTAGCAGGATCAGGTATATCAACATCAACTAACAAATCAATGTCGCTGGAACTCTCGTTAAATCGATTCGTAATAGAAGATCCAAAAGCATATAATTTTTGAACTCTATGCTGTTGACAAAGTTCTTTAAACAAAATCGGATTTTGTCTTATGGTTTCTTTTAAATCCATAGTTCAAATATAAACAATTGAACTGAAAGTCAAGGCTTGCATGTAACGTTAGTATTTCCGCAAGCCTAATTTAAAACCTGCGGCAATACAGCTAAAATAAGACCTATTTGTGAAATTATATTTCTGTCCGGAAAGTATGTGTCTCCGTGGTTGGGGTACATAGTTTAAAATGCTCTCCAGTGGGCGTCTATCACCGGCCACTGTCTACAGTTGAACACTTCGTCAAAAGCAATTCAAACTGATCCACCTTTGTTCGTAAGGCAGATGAATACCATAGTCTGCTGGCCGTGTGTATAAGGCATGTGGTTGATTCAAATACATGTAATTTTTCTAAGGTTCGTGTATGATTTACGATGAGTTTTTGTCTTTGAAATCTTTGCCTGTGTTTTTTTAGTGAGAACTCATTTCGCTACATGCAGGCTGGTAAATTATCTCAACATGCGATGGGTTAATACAAGAGGTATACGACAGGCTAACAAATGCATTGCTGATGGCAGCAGTGGCTTATAACCTCAAAAGACTAATGAAATGTACCTGCAGAAAAGTACAGACCGATGTAAAAGCATTGCAAAAAAGCATACCAAACTTGTTTTTTAATCTCACAGCGGCCAATAGAAATCATATCATCCCAAGACTGCCATAAGTTGAACAATTATCATTGTAAAAATTGAAAATATCTCAGATTGTAATGCGCTCTAAAAGTTGAATTCTTTTTTTAAAAGGGAGTTGTGCATCAGCCACCATTGTTAGCGATAGTTTTTTGTATTTATATTTGTAGTATGCTCAATTTTAACCGATCTGGTTTACTTGTTCCTAGTTCTATTATTGCTTCAAATCTCAAGGAATTGCAATCTGAATTTATAACTCATATTGGTACAACTGAAAGGATAAATCATTTTAATTCTTATATTAATTATTCAAACGCACTAAAGATTTTATGCGGTAATAATGGCCTTATTCAGTGGGTTGATGGGTCGTTCGTTACGAAAATGCCAAAGCCTAACGATATCGATATTGTTTCTTTTATTGATTTTCAAATTATTTCGTCATTAGGAAATAAACTTCAGTCGTTTAAATATCCTGCATCTGAAACTATTTTCCAAGTTGACGCATATATTGTTCCAGTTTATCCTATTGGACACCATCATTTCTATCTAACTCAGCATGATAAAGCATATTGGATTGACATGTTTGATAAAACAAGAAGAAATAGGGCAGGCAATAGGCTTTCAAAAGGCTTTTTGGAAATAATTTATTAAATTTACTCCATGTCAAATAGCAAAATATTTAAATTGATAGACTTAATTGAAGATGTGAAAAAGGTCGACAAAATGATTGCTCTTCATCAGAAAGCTGAAAATTCCAATTTTATGCTAACACAGTATCAGGCTAAAAAGATAAAATTAACTGGCTATTTAATAACCGAATTAAACTCCCCTCCATTTAAATCAGCCACAAGTTTTCTTTTTATAAAACACTTTCTTGATAAGTTTTTTGTTGATTCTTTGAGTTCACTAGATAGTAACGATAAAGAATTAAGTGATTTTAGCAAATTGGAAGCTGCTTTATAAAATTATCGCTAACGTCTGTAATTTCCGCAAGTCTAATTTAAAACCTGCGGCAATACAGCTAAAAATAAGACCTATTTATGAAAGTCTATTACTGTTCGAAAGTATGTGCCTCCGTTGTTGGGGTACATAATTAAAATGCTCTCCCCGTGGGTGCCTATCACCGGCTATTCCTTACACTATAATACTTCGTCAAAAACAATTTCAAACTCGTCCGCATTTTGTTCGTAAGACAGATGAATACCTATAGTCTGCTAGCCCTGATGTAGTTGATTCAAGTGCATGTAATTTTTGCTAAGGTTCTTGTATGTGGCTCCTGGCCTGGTTGGTTTTTGTGCAAAGGGTTTATGTGCCTATCCATGTACCTGACTTGCAGCGTTGGCTTGTTTAGGTTAGCCAGGCCGCAGGTAGCAAAGAGCTTATAAATTGAGATGCATGTCCACTCCGTAGCGGAATACGAATACCCTACTCAATAACATTTTTTTGTAAAGAAGCTGCATTATATAAGGAATCAACTTCCAATTGATAAAATTTCCTCCAGTTACTTCCATTTCGCAATTCGAGGTAACTTTCTATTACACTATTATAATTAATTATCCCAGTCAAAATTTGTTTTTTGGTTTCATTTCCTATGTAGATATTTTTGAAACCATATTTAGCGGCAACCATGTCAATTTCGTTATCCTTCAAAGAGGGTTTTCTGAGACCTATATTGATAATCCTTGCATTGTTGTTTTTAATATCCAGTTTAGCGGTTATATAATTATAATCCGGGGAATTTTTATAATTCTGCCTAATCACTATCATGGCAATAATCACCAATATAAGAATCGAACCGATTATCAGCATTGCTTTGAACATCTAAGGTGTAAACTGTTAAGTGAACTGCATTTGTAAAAGAAATACCAGTATACCCGCAACAAAACCAATTAACGCCAGCAAGCTAATCTTTTTTAGATACCACATAAAATCAATATGCTCAATTCCCATCACAGCAACTCCGGCTGCCGAACCAATTATAATAGCACTTCCTCCCGTTCCTGTTGTTAATGCAAGAAACTCCCAAAAAGGATGATCAGTTGGATAGGTTGCTAAATCATACATGCCTTGTGATGCCGCAACCAAAGGTACATTGTCCACAATGGCAGAAAGCAACCCCAATGCGGTACCTATTAAATAATCATTTTTCAAAGTGGAGCTAAGTGTGTCTGCCATTTCTTTTAATAAGCCAAAAGATTGCAGGGCTGATACAGCTAACAATATCCCCAAAAAAAATAAAATACTTGGTGTATCAACTTTCTGCAGGGCGTTGGCTACCGTAAACCTTTCTGCATCTTCTTCGTCTTTACTTTTATGGATAATGGTTGTAATTACCCACATAAAACCCAACGCAAGTAACATGCCCATAAATGGTGGCAGATGAGTAAGAGTTTTAAAAACTGGTACAAAAATTAAAAAACCTATGCCAGAAAAAAGAATGACTTTACCCTCTTTTTTTTCTTTTACCGTGCAAACCGATTCTGGAATAGAATTGAATTTTTTTCCTTTAAACCTATATGCGATAATTAATGCAGGAATAATACAAACAGCAATACTCGGCAGTATTAGCTGTCTCATAATACTCAATGCAGTAATTTGCCCTCCAATCCAAAGCATGGTAGTAGTAACATCGCCTAATGGCGACCATACACCACCTGCATTGGCAGCAATCACAATTATGCCTGCAAACCAAAGCCTGTCTTCTTTCTCATTTAATATTTTGGAACAAAGAGATGTCATTACAATCGCCGTAGTTAAATTATCCAGCAATGCAGAAAGCAAAAATGTAAGTCCTGTAATGATAAGTAACAACTTTTGCTTGTTGGTGGTTTTTATTTTTTCGGTAATAATGTCAAAGCCATTGTGCGAATCTATAAGTTCTACTATGGTCATAGCACCTAACAAAAAGAAAAGTATCGATGCGATTTCTCCCAAATGGTGCAGCAACTCTTCACTAACCGTATGTGTGGAGTCACTTTGAAGAATATAAATTGTCCAACAAAGTACACCCGTAATTAGAGCCGAAGCGGCCTTATTCAGTTTTAGAGGGTGCTCGAGTGCGATGGCAATATATCCTAAAACAAAAACAATAATTAGTAGTGCTGTAATCATCCGCCTGCCTATTTAAGTTGCTGCAAATGTAATTAATAAAGTCTGCTGTTATTTATAGGGTTAGTTCGTTGCCAGGAAAAATATCAAACCGAAAAATGTTAGCCGTGTGTTGGCAATTGCAGATCATTTGCAAGTTGGCTTTGTGCCGGGGTTTCGTGTGCCTTGCAAATTTGCTGCAAAGCGCGGTAGAGTGTTAGAGACTTCGCATTGAATATCCTGTCACCTGGAGATGAACGAAATGTTTTAGGGGATGTGTAAACCTTAAACGTGAGCCCGTTGCCAGCCAGGGTGCAGGTATCGGTGAGCATTCGCATGCCGGAAAAATTTGGCAAAGACATCACACCATGCCCAAAATGCAAAAGCGGGAAGCTGGAGCTTATTCATATTGACTATGGCTGCCCAGCAAACAAGTATTTGCAAAAAGCAGGTGTCCGTAACCGATACCAATCCCCCAATCCATGCACCTCCATAACAAAACACAGGGCCTGGCAACCATGAAAAGGTTCTTATTATGGTTAAAAAAATAAGCTGTTAAAAACGGGTAAGCGAAGTTCTGTTTTGTTGCAAAAGCAACTGACTACAACCGGAAATAAGCTGCTCTCCAAATCCGGAAACAAACAGTGCAAAGCCAACGTTCCACCTGCTTCAACACCTATTGCAATCTGACTGGTGCCGGTTAACAAACTATAATCAAAAGCCCCCGCAAATAGTTTTTAATGCGGGGGCTTTTTATAGGGGACTTTCGGCTATTGTTCTAAATGTTAGTGATTCATTGCTTTACTTCAAATTCTTCATTGCTGTCATTAAACTTGTATAAATCTCACTTGGTTTGCTATTATGCCAATCTGTATTCGATTTGTTTTCGGATATTTTACTTTCAACTTTTTCATATAGCCACCAAATGTTTCCAAATGGGTCTTTTAATCTCGCCAATTTTAATCCGTTGTAAAAGTCACTTAGCTCCGTAACAACTTCTGCTTTTTCGGTCTTAGCTTTGTTGATAATTTGTTGTGCGTTGTCAACATATATTTGAAGAAATGCAGGTGTAGATGTCCAATTATCTTTAGAGTCAGCAACTAATAGCATGGAGTCGCCAATTTGTACTTCTGCGTGTATTAAAGTACCATCCTTGTCTGGCGTTCTTACGGCTTTGTTTTCTATGCCATTAAAAACCTTTTCGACAAACTCAATAAAGTTTTCTGCTCCACCTTTTATAATGATAAATGGATTAACCTTGTTGTAATGAGGTGCCATAATTTCTTCCGTTTTAATATCCATAAAATTATTTTTTTTGTCTTTGATTATACTATAAAGTTAAGCTGGTTTGTTTCAACATTATGAATGTATTGATGTAGTTCATATTTGTCTTGTTAAGCGGGGTTGCTCTCTTACAATTTTGCGTTAGGCAGGGTTTGTTGCAATGACCGCTAACGACCGGGTATTCCCGAAGTCGGGATATTCATTGCTTGCCCCGTCCGGAACTACTGCTGAATAAAGAAATAAAAGTACAAGTTAACAACAACTGTCGAGCAGAATTCCGCCAAGCCCAGATGCAGTACAGTAGCGACTTACAGGTGATTGACCTTCCGTCCACCGCCCCGCTTTTGGCAACACTTTTGTTGGATGTCGTGTTTCTTCGGAGGAAAAATATCCAATAAGTGTTATAGTAATAAAAACAATTTTGCTATTTTCAAGAAGGCTTATTTTTTGTCCTCTTCAACAACTTTTTTTAAACCGTCAAGCATCATTTTCCAATTTTTTTGCGATTCATCTTTTGCTTTTTCTGTTTTGTTTTTATCCTGTGATAAAGAAACTGTTGTTTGTTGATTATCTCCTGATAATGTTACTGTCACTGTGTGATAGTTTTCTGGCACATCTTCCTCTCCTGATGTTGAGCTTAAGTGAGTATATGCTAATTTCTTTTTAGGGGCTATCTCTAAAATTTCACCTTTGTCCTCGTATTTTTTTCCTTTTATTTCACCCTTCCATGTTATTTTACTGCCTTTCTTCCAATCAGATTCAACCGTTGCGTCCATCATGTATTTTTTAATAATCTTAGGGTCTGTCTGTTAGTCCTTTCCAAACTTTGCTATCGGATGCATTAACTTTTACAGATGCTTTTGCTGTTAGATTCTTTTCCATAAATTTTAATTTTATTTATTAAATAATATTTGAAAACTTTCTACAAAAAAAAAAAAAAAACATGCCGAAATGTTTTGAATGAATTGTCCATTATGTTGTACAAGCTGGATTTTAAAACCTTAAGGTTAGTCAGTCGAAGTTTCTAATGCTGTTAAGGTCTGTGTTTAACATGACCGCTAACGGCAGGGCTTTGCGTTCGGAGGGGCATTTGGAAAACCTTCAGCCCAGGACTGAATCCGATTAAAGACACAAAAGTTGAAAATATATGCTGTTACTCATTTGTGTTTGGTCAGCCCGATATGTAGGTGATAGTAGCACTAAGATGAGGACTTAGTCGTCCCGCCGCTGACGAAAAATCTCCCTGTTGTGCATTCGTACTTTAATCAAGCTGATTAATTTCTGTAAAAAATATTGCCAAAATGTAAACTATAGATTACATTTAGTAATCTAAAAATTACATTTTATGAAACAAAATTCATTCCCATACTCGTACTGGACAAAAATATTAGGGCTGATGATAATTATTGCAGGAGTTTTTAGCTTTTTCCAGCAATATCACAAGAAAGGAATTTTTGATTTGAATGAACTAGCGATTGGATTTAGCTGGGGTTTTGTTTTTATCTTTTTTTCTAAAGAAAAAACAGATGATGAAATGATACATGGTCTAAAGTTTAAAGCATTGACGAGGGCGGTTATTATAGCTTTTTCTATTACTCACCTCTATAATTATCTTTTTCTCAATTGGCGATTAAAACGAGAGCATGATATTATCCTTTCCATTTCTGCTTATCAATTTTTAGCATTAACACTAATTATCGCTACAGTAAGCTTTCATTATTTGAAGCATCAGGCAACGTTAAATGAGAAGGAATGAAAAACATTATAAAAGTTGAACGAGCAAGGCATAATCTAACGCAAGCAGAATTAGCTGAAAAAGTGAAAGTCGCCCGGCAGACTATCATCGCAATTGAAGCAGGCAGGTTTGTTCCTTCTACGATGTTAGCCTTTAAAATTGCCAAAGTACTTAATTGCAAAACGGATGAACTTTTTGAACTTGAAGAAAAGGATTGGCTATAATATCATTTAGCATTACAGCCAACGATACAGGTTTGCGCAGGCGGCGGTAATAGAATTCCGTCTGCTGGAACTGTTGCCAAATTTATAAATAAAAGTTCATTGTTATTATTATCGCTCAACAGAGTTACGTCAGATGAAACTATGGCTGAAACATGCACCAATGCTGATGGTTAGCAGGTTAGCCCCGCTTGTGCGAAACTGCTTGTTGTACGTTCGCTTTAAGTCTATCCAATTGTTTGTTTTAATTTATAGAAACTTTCAATTGGAAATTCATACTCAACCCACTTTTCTTTATAGTCTTTAAATGTATGTCTCTCTAATAAACTGTCTATTCCATCGCAAATCACCTTTGAAAAATTGCTCAATACGTCATCGTCAGAATAAATAAGTTGAGAAGTGGAAGAACTTGATTCTACCCAATAGTCACTCCAATAAATTTTTATGTTTATGTCATTGGTGACAGACTTTGATATAATTAAAAAATGTCTGCCAGGTTCGTCATAAAAGTTAATGGTTTCAGTTTCGCTTTGTTTGTTGAGCAGTCTTAGAAGCGCACTTATAATTTCTGTAATCGGGTCGCTTAGGTATGAAAAGTCAAATCTCACATTTTGCTTGTCAGACGAAAAGAATATTTCTGCCCAACCATAGCCACCCAAATGGTAGTTAAAGTCTTGTAACATTTATTAGTCGGAAATAAGCATGATTGTTATTAGATAATGTTTGTGCAAGTGACTTACAACGTTTGCATTTCCGCAAGTCTAATTTAAAACCTGCGGCAATACAGCTAAAATAAGACCTATTTGCGAAAGTCTATTACTGTCCGGAAGGTATTTCGTTGGCAGCATCCTGTCAGGCAACATTGTTATTCCGGGCTTGTGATTCAAAGGCATGTAATTTTTGCTGAGGTTCGTGTATGTTTACGATGAGTTTTGTATTTGAAACAACTCATGGCGCTGCAGCCCGGTGAAAGACACAGGCATCTGAGAGTATATGTATTCCTCTTTTGCATTAATAAAAATGCCACACTCTTTCAAGCATGGCATTCTTATTTGAAGGGTTTAATAAACTATATTATTCGGGTATCTTATCCAATGGTGGAACATTTTTTTCTGCTCCGCTATAACCAATATTCTGATTAATACGGCCATCGGAGTTTCCATCAATAGCCGATTGCGGAATGGGCCATAATACATGATACTGGCTTATCCTGAATACATCCTGGTGGATCGTCACAAAATTCTTTTTATAAAATATATTCTTTTCTAAAATTCTGTCCACCATAAAATTGGAAGTAGAGAAATTGGCGATGTTGTAAGTTTTGCCATTGTACGCTTTACCTGTTTTTGCAAATAAATAAGCAATCCTTGTTAACTCGGTTTTGCGGCCTTCTTCATAATACAATTCTCTTGCTCTTTCATCCAAAATAGTGCCTATACTCATATTAGCAGCAGTATAAGGCGCACAATTGGCCCGTGTTCTTACCGCATTCACATCTGCTGCTGCACTTACCAGATCATCTTTCCAAACATACGCTTCGGCACGAATCAAATACGTTTCGGCCAAACGGGCTACATACCAGTCTGTATGACCACCTCTCATTGGCGTGTTTTCTGTATCCGGTATATATATTTTATAATGCGGCCACGGATACCATTGACGTAAAGTATCAGAGCATAACAGTGTTCCTGTTGCACTATACAACCGAAGCCTCTGGCCATAATAGGGATCCGTTCCTTTCAATCCCGGGTTACTATAGCGCAGGTTTTCCATATACACCCAGTTACCAGATGTGGAATCATGCCGGAGATCATTTGGATCGTCCCAGATCTCGGCATAGTGATAAGAGGTTGACCGGCAACGACCAATACCACGGCCATACGTTTGCATGTTATCAATCTGGATATTGGCAAGGGCGGATATCCCTACATTACCATTTGGTGTTCTGATACCTGCTATTGATATACCCGGGGCTGCCTGGCGCATACTCTGGATGCCATTGGCAAATGCACCGGCATTTCCCAAACGATCTGTTACAATAAACAATACCTCCTTATTTGCACCCACCGTTTTATT